>JAIRNJ010000094.1 GCA_031258115.1 Treponema sp.
CCGGTTCTCCGCCTGCCGATACTGGGGAGCATACTCCCTGGTTAAGGTCTGTTTTTCCTTCATCGAAAACCCCATATAACCCTCCGATCCCTCCATCGGCTGGGTTTATTTGGGTAAGATTTTTATTTTGAGGCATGGTTCCTGTTGGGTAAGATTTTTTATGAGGCAACGCGTGTACTTGACATTATTTCCTTCTTTTGGCTATAGTTATACCATTCTCCGGGGGTGTAGCTCAGTTGGCTAGAGCGTGTGAATGGCATTCACAAGGTCAGGGGTTCAATTCCCCTCACCTCCAATTTAACTCCTTATAATACAAAGAGTTAGCAGAAACAAGAGCTAAAAAGGACAGCTATAGGAGCCAGGCTCCGGGGTAAAACCCTCGCCACGAATCAAGCGGCTATTTTGAAAGAATGTTGTGCAAGTTCCCGCAAAGGGCCATCGCTTCCTCCGTGGTAGGCATGGAAGTTTGAATAAAAAGCCCCTTTCTTCCAAAAACATCCAGGATCGCTTTTGTGTATTCCGCCATATCAACATTTCCATCCAGATGATCCCAGTAACAGTGCCGTAGAAAGAGGGCCGTCTTACCGGCGATGACATCGTGCAAAGCAGTCCAGTCCTCCACCTGGGGGATAGTAAAATCCAGGCCCTTCAGGCGGGGAATCTCAAGCATACCGGCCACCGCGTTCCGGGGATCACCGCAGGAATGTACAACAATGCCGCCGAATTCCTCGGCTATCATGGCGTTATACTTTACGCCAAATTCCCGATAGAGCTTCGGCGAAAGAAGGGCTGCCGTATCATCGCTTATCCGTACTCCCAACTCCTTTGGAAGGCCCCAAAGTTCATGACCCACACTGTAGAGATTCTTGATACGTCTGAACTGTTCTTTAATATAACTTATGGTCGCACGGGTAACTTTTTCCATAAGGGTATGTACTTCTTCCGGATGGATGAGGAGGGCTTCTATAAAGTTAGTATAATCCCATATAAGGGAAGCGCTCACCAGGGGGGAGGGGACATTGGCTGCCCGCAGGGGAAGCTCTGAGTGGGTCTGGAGCCATTCTATTCGATCCCATACCCTGCGGAACGCCGGATTCGTTTCCACATTGGGGATTTCCAGGTCATATACAATCCCGGCGTTTTCTTCACTAATGCAGTTTTTTACCCAGGGATCAGCCTCATTGTTAACCCGGCATTCGCAGCCAAAAGCTTCAGCAATTATATTGATGCCCGTGTTTGGCTTGATGTTAGGCCAGGCGTAATCATTATAATTTTGCCGTTCATCGTGGAATTTCCTGTTCCATGCGAGTTCCGCTTCGGGATCGTTAAAATATCCTGCAGTGGCCAAATGAACCGGTCCGACTTCGACAACGAAGGGGACTTCGCCAACGTTTTCAAGCCCTGCATTCGCCAGGATGATCGATTTTTTTAATTCGGTATTCAACTCAGTCATTTTTCCTGTATAAAACCTTATTGGAAGCCAATTCCCCTCAGCTCCAAATAATTGGATCATTGCCAAAAAAGAACAGTCCCGGAATTATCCGGGGCTGCTGTTTTTTATTTCGAAAATCTAGCAGTTTGTTGCGCTTCGCGCGTAAAACCCCAAAAAATCGCCGATCAGGCGATTTTTTACCCTGCAAACTGCCAAAGGGCGCCGGATAATCGAGATTTTTGGGCCACTGGTGGCACAAAAATCAACAAGTGCAACAGGCTCCTAGATATTCTCCCCGGAGCAATTGGGCAGGGAGGACGCAGGAGGCGGAGGAGCCGAATCCGTATTCACCGGAATGTTCTCTGCGGTCTCTTCGCCAAGGCTGAAGAGTCTGACCCCCTCGACGGGGAAGCGCTCTTTTACCTTTGTCACTGCCCGCCTGATTCCGGCGGCCTCTTCCACCTCGCACCAGATCACCAGTGCAAAGTTTTCCTCGGGCCATACGGCGTCCCCCATTCGGGGGCCCGAAGAACCGATGCCTGTAACGTTTGGATAGAGGGTGTAGTACTTTCCCACTCCTTCATCCTTAAGGGCTTCGAGGACGTTTTCCTCAACCGAATGATTTGCGATAATCTCTATCCGGATCATAATGCCTCCCCGGTGATGGGCTCCCCTGAAGGGAAGTTTTGCTCACTTTCGTTTACCCGGCGGGATGCCCCGGATAAAACCGGAGTTTCCGCAATTTTTGCAGCGCCCTGACCAAGGGCTTTTTTTCCTTCCTTCTGCCTGCCCTTGAGTCCCAGGGCAATCCGCTCACGCCGGGCCTCCGCCCTGGCAAGTCTTTCGTCGGAATGTTTGTTTATCACCGCATAGAGGGTGGGCATCAGGAACAGTGTCATAAGCGTACCGATGGAGAGTCCTCCAAGAACGGTCTTGCCGATGGGCCCTACCATTTCAGAACCTTCGCCGGGGAAGAAAGCCATGGGGACAAGGCCCAGAATCGTGGTGAGGGTGGTCATCAGTATCGGGCGGAGTCTGTTCCCTGCCGCTTCAATACAGGCCTCTTCGAGACCGTAACCGCGCTTGCGGAGCAGGTTGGTATAATCCACCAAAACAATACCGTTGTTGACGATGACTCCCATCAGGACGAGAAGCCCCACGGCGGTAAGCACATTGAATACCGTATTGGTGATAAGGTAGATTCCGACAATGCCGATTACGCTCAAAGGAATGGTAAAGATGATGATAAAGGGATCGCGGAAAGATTCAAAGAGGCTCGCCATGACTCCGAACACCAGAAAGGCCGCCACAATGAGGATGAGTACAAAGTTGCCCATCATCTTCATCATCTCCGCATTATCTCCGGCATATTCAATAACAACATCATCTTCCGCAGGAATGGCGGTCTGGACTGCCGTACGGACTTTTTCTTCCAGGGTATTGAGCCTGGTACCCGGCTGTACCTGGGCGCTTACGTGAATAACCCGGCTCTGGTTTTCCCGGCTGATCGTAAGCGGGCCCGTGCCTTCCTTGTAGGATGCAAAACTGGAAAGGGGAACCCGGCCGGCTATCTGGCTGTTCACAAAGATATGATCCAGGGCAGGCCGCGTGCTCCGGTCGGCTTCCGCCAGAATAAGTATCACATCGTAGTCATGGCCTCCGGTCTTGTAGCGGGTTGCAGTGATTCCGTCCACCGCCGCCTTTATTTCGTTTCCTACAGTATACGTGCTGAGTCCCAGCGCATACATTCTGTCCCGGTCAAGCTCAATCTCGATCTGGGGAAGTCCGTCTTTAAGATCCACCATAGGCTCCTTTGCCTCCGGTATATCTCTTCGCACTACTTCTGCGATTTGTTCCGCAATGGCCTTGCCTTTTACAAGATCGTCGGTACGGATTATGATGTCGATGGGACTGCCCATGCCCATGTTTCCGCCCCCGCCGCCAAAGGAGATAGCCACTCCGGGGAATTCATGGAAATGGGTACGGATAATATCCTTGATATTGTCCGCCGTCAGAGTCCTTTTGTCAAACTTCACCAGATTGATCCGCAATGAACCGGAATTAGTGTTCCCGCCTGAGAACATGTTGCCGCCGCCGGCATTGAGAACTATCCTTTCATACGCGGCAGGATCAATCTCTTTTTTCACAATGGTTTCCAGTTGACGGAGAGCGGCTTCCGTTTCCGGAAGGGGAGTTCCCATGGGAAGGCTTATATTGATTTCAACATTATCCGCCTCCTCGGCAGGCATAAAGACCCAGCCGATCACCGGGATCATGATCACCGAGCCAACAAAAAGTACTAACAGGAAACCGATGACAACAATCTTGTGCCTGAGAACTTTCTTTACCGCCCAGCGGTAACTGTTATCCAGAGAGGTGAAAAATTTCCCAAAGGCTCCATCTATTTTGGCCAGAACACCCTTGAGGGGCTTCTGCTTGCGGGTAACCAGCGGAAAATAGTGGCTTGATAACACCGGAACAAGAACAACAGCCACAAGGAGACTTATCACCAGAGAGATGACTACGGTAAAGGCCAGGCCGGCAAAAAGTTCACCCGCCATCTCAAGAAGTCCCTGGAAAGCTACAAGGGGGGCAAATACACAGATCGTAGTAAGAGTACTGGCGGCTATTGCCACTATCATCTCGGATGTACCCAGCACCGCCGCGGAGTTCAGCTTTGCCCCTTTCTCCCGGTAATGGTAGATATTCTCCAGAATTACAATGGAGTTATCAACCAGCATCCCTATGCCCAACACCAGTCCTGCCATGGTCATAAGATTAAGGGTAAGGCCCGCAAAGTACATCAGCATCAGCGTGATAATCAGGGAAACAGGAATACTGATGCCGATGATCAGGGTCGGTTTAATTGAACGGAGGAAGACAAAGAGAATGAGAACCGCCAGGAGGGCGCCGGAAATGGCGGTACTGCTGACTTGATTAAGCGAATTTTCAATCTGATCGGTGGTATTGAAAATTTCGGTAATCTTGATGTCCTGGGGGATCTCCCTGGCGATCCGCGTAAGGCGGCTGCGGAGATCCCTTGCGGTCTGGACAGAGTTCTTGCCGCTCTGTTTCTGCACCATCATCATTACCGCAGGCTGGCCGTTTACATACACCGTGCTGGTTTCATCCTTGAAACCTTCAAAAACATCGGCAATGTCCCGCAGGTATACGCTCCGGGGGTTTTCCACCTGACCGTCCACATAGCCTCCCCCCTTGTAGGAAATGACCGTATTGCGTATCTGGTCGAGGCTTGTGTATTCCCCCATTGTAGTAAGAATATAGGAAAGCCCGCCTTCGGTGATGGTACCCGCGGCCACCTGCATGTTCTGGGCGGCCAGCATCTGCTGGATCTGGGTTACCGTAAGGCCGTATGCCTCAAGACGGTTTTGGGGTACCTCCACCCGGATAATCTTCTCCCGTCCACCGTTGACGCTTGCCGTGGCTACTCCGGGAGTCTGTTCGATGCGGGGAATGATGGTATCCTCCGCAATCTCCCGCAGTTCTTCGGAACTCCGGTTTCCCGTAACCATGAGGCCAACGATAGGAATCATGGAGGGATCGAATTTGAAGATAAGCGGAGAATCGGAACCGGCAGGCATGTAGTTGCGAACCCGCTCCAGTGCATCCCGCACGGAGTTGGATGCGTCGGCCAGATCCGTCCCGTAGGTAAATTCCATGATTACCATACTGGTACCCTTGGAACTCGTGCTGGTTACTTTTTCGAGGCTGGAAACGGAAGAAAGCGCCGCCTCCAGAGTCCGTGTTACGGATCGTTCTACTTCCTCAGGCCCTGCCCCCGTATAACCGGTGTACACCACGAGGTAGGGAGGATTGATCTCCGGAAAGAGATCTATGGGAAGTTTGACGAAAGCAAAAATTCCCAATCCAATAAGAAGCAGGAATATGATAAAGATTGTGGTTGGTCTTCCGACCGCCGTTTTTGCAAAACTCATATAATTCTCCTCAGTTTGCGGCCAGAGGCGGCACTTTTTCTATTATATTGATCCTGGCGCCATCGGTGAGCAGTGTCTGGCCCCGGACAACGATTTCCGTATCCGCCTTGAGCCCATCCTGTACTTCCATGACTCCGTCAATGACAATACCCGGTTTTATTATTGTTTTCCGTGCAACAAAGCCGCCTGCGTTTTCAGGATCCGCCTCAACGGTAAAAACATACTCTTCCCCGAGACGCTCGATCAGGGTGCCTGCAGGAATCTTGACGATGTTGTTCTTCCGCTCCGTGATGATTCTCACCTTGGCAAACATTCCCGCCTTGAGCCGCGAACCGGGGTTATCAACATTCACCCGTACTTCCATTGTCCGGGAAGCCGGATCCACCACAGGGCTCACCTCGCTGATCGTTCCGCGGAATACTTCTCCCGGCCATGCGTCGAGGCTTATTTCGCAGGGAAGCCCCATACTGATCTTGGAGATGAACCGTTCCGCCACATACAGTTTTATCTCCAGGGCGCTGCCCGCGGCAATCCTGGCAAGGGGCACCGCCTGGCTTATGGTCATGCCGACCTGGGCGGGAAGGGATACTACCGTACCCCCCACAGGGGCCGTAGCGATGCCCGGCACATAGTTCATGCCCGGACGGCTGGGATCCACTTCGGCGATGGGATCTCCCTTACGCAGCCGTGAACCAACGGAAACAAAAAGCTGTGTTACCTTTCCCGCCGCATCCGAATAGGCATCCACCGTGGAACCGGACACAATATCACCGGAAAGGGCAATGTAGTCCCGAATCTGGCCCTGGGCAGCAGTAGTGGTGTTCACCGCAAAGACCGGCGCCTCGGCAGGGGCCGAAGGACCGCCCCCGGGCCCTTTCCCCAGGTTACTGTAAGCTTCTTTAATCCTTTCGCATCCTGAAAAGGTCAGGAGAAGGACACCGGTGAGTACGAGGAATTTGGCTCCCTTCATTTTGTGCCTCCTTGAGAGCTGAGCGTACCGAAGGGCACCCCAATGGAATATTCAAGATCGATAAGACCGTTACGATAGTTAAATTCCTGTTCCAGCATCTGTACCCGTGCCTGACGCAGGGAAAGTTCGGCGTTCTGCACCTGCAGAAGATCCTGCAGTCCTGCCCGGTATGCCTCTTCGGTAAGCTGGAAAGACTTTTCCGCAAGGTCTATTGCCTTCTGCTGAGTTTCCGCAGTAATTCTGGTTTTTTCAAGCTGCAGTACCGTATTGTAAACTTCAATTTCCGTACCCTGAATTGCCTGATCCAGTCCCAGATTCACGCTGGCGATGTTGTCATCTATATCCTTGATGGCCTGGAAGCCGGTACTCCAGGGGATGAGGCTGTCGAGTTTCCAGCCCAGGGCAATGGTAAAGGAACCGCCCTTCTGCCAGTTATCGGAGCTGTCAAACCAACTGTCCTTCCAGGGATCTTTGATAAACGCGGAAGTCCCGTTCCAGCTCAAAGAGAGACCGGGAGTGAGGGCCAGAAGCTGGGCCTTGCGGCTGCTCTTGAGTGTCAGAATGCTGTACCGCAGTTCCTTGATGTCCGGCTTGCCGGTAGAAGCCTTGCGGACAAGTTCCGCCACATCCAGCGGAATGTAGTTTGTCTCTTCCTGTGCGGAAACAAGTTCAAACTGCGTATCGTAGGGAAGCCCCAGGTTCATGGCAAACTGGGCGTGAAGCATCTTGAGGCCGTTTTCCGCCTGATCCATCTGGGGCTTCATGTTCTCCCGGCTGACCTGGGCCTGCAGTAGGGTAAGTTCCGGAGCGAGCCCTGCCCGGTAGTTTGCTTCGGCAACGGCGACCTGCCGTTCCGCCGCGGCAAAACTTTCCGACAGAAGTTCTACCTGTTCCTGTACAAGGAGGATCTGGTAGTAACTCTTGCGCAGATCCCGTTCAAGCTGGATCTTCGCCTTGTCGTAGCCGATGAGCCCCCCCTCGTAGTTCAGCCTGAGCGTCTTCATCGCCTCAAACATGGCGGCGCTGATGTTCAGGGATACCTGAATCTGCCCGGCAATATGCCAGCGGGGAAGATCAATCGAATACGGAGCGCTTAAATAAATATCGGTCCCGGGGGGAAGGCTGGTATTTGGGGGAAGCGGCATGCCCGCTATCAATCCGGAAGGGGCAATGGCGGCAATTCCGGAACTTGTGGTTTTCTCATTATCCCCAATGAGACTCGCGCCCGCCTGAATACCGGGTATAAAACTTTTCCAGGAAGTATCGCTGTTACGCTTTTTGGTGCTCACTTCTACCTGCCGGCTTTTCAGGCTGAGGTTGTTTTTAAGCGCCAGAGCTACCGCCTCGTCAACATCGATGCGGCGGACAGCATTTTCCTGAATTTCTTCCTGGGCAAGAACTGCTCCCAGAGGCAGAAGAGCCAGAAGCAGAACGGACAGAATCCCCCCCTTCAGGCGTAGTTTGTACATCATTGTACAGCTCCTTCGCGCCGGACGGTCGAAACGTGAATTTCACCGAATGCTTCCGGACGGCGCCGGGCCTTTTGGCCCATAAATATCAGGCCCGCATAGGCGCGGCCTGTTACGGCTTGTTGCCGATTATAATACATTACTTTCATTCGATATATCCCCTCAGTCCCAGGGTGATAAAACGGTAAAGAACCCGGATGCTGCTGTTTGGAAAATCGGCAAAGGCCATGCCTTCCGGACGGTGCATCAGCATATTCAAGGTAAGAAAGAGGATCCATTGGTCGATCAGATCTTCCGGCGAATCACCAAATGGCTCGTCCGCTTCTCCGGGGACTTTATCACTGCTCCAGTCTTCAATGGGCAGCCTGATATTCCGAAAGACACTGAAAAAATGGGGAGGAGGAGGATCCATCCGGCCCAGATCCAGGCGGCGCGTCCGTATCCAGTCCAGCGCCGCAAGAATTTCGGGCCTTTGGCGCAGATAGCTTGTTATGGAATAGAGCCCCAGGTAGAGCTGCTCCTCGGGAACTTCGGACTGCCGGATGCCTTCCCCGGCAAAGGCGATGATACGGCTGAATTCAGTCATAAAAAGCTGCCGCATCATGTCCTGTTTGCTTTTGAAATGGGCATAGAGACCGCTCTTGCTGAGGCCCGAGCGCTGGGCCACCATCTCCATGGAGGCATTCCAGGGTCCATCCTCGGCTACCACGGAGGCAACCGCCTTGATCAGATCCCCGTCATCAATGGCCCCCAGACTCAGGCCGGAAACACCGTCCTCCAGCCTTTCATAATCCATCCGGTCTATCAATTCCCGGTTTAAGCCCAAACCTACGGTAATCCACTTTTCCATCGACACGATAAGGGAACGGATCTGTTCTTCCCCCGGCTTTTCCCCGCGTTTACCCTGCTCTTTGTGAAAATTTGCCATCCATAAAATGATGGTAGAGGTGATCATCTGGATTCGGGAAGGGTTCTCCTTCATCATGTGGGAGTAATTGCAGTTGAAAGCCTCCATATCCAGGCCCCGCTCCCGCATGGGAAGCGTCATGTTTTTCTGTTTCCTGTTACCATAGACTTTAATCAGGGCAAAGATAAAAAGATCCTCATTTCTGGCAAAGTAATCCGCCAGAACCCGGATCACGACAAGCATGCTCTCCCGGATGTCCTTTATCGCCATGGCCTGCTTAAGGCCCGGTTTGACATGGGCAACATAATCGTCAAAAAAATAGTCCTGCATGGCCTTGAAAAGAGCCTCCTTGTTCTCAAAATGCCGGTACAGGGCGGGTTTGCTTACTCCCAGTTCCCTGGCGACTTTGGAGAGACTGGTATTCGTGTAAAACTCCCGCGCCCATACTCTGAGAGCGGCTTTGACTATGTCTTGCTTTGTCATTATTTTCCCGCTCAGGCTAAACCATGTTTACGACCGTTCGGTAACAAATACAATAACAACTTGTAAAAAGAATGGCAACAGGAAAAACAGGTTTTTTTGAAACTTTCGAAAAAAAACCGAGATATTTTCAATTGAAAGGGCCTGTTTCAAAACTGAAGTTTTCAACAGCCCTCGAAAATATCTCAGTTTTCAGAAAAAAGTACGTTAGGAACTGTGCAAGAATAAAATGTCCTGCATTTTATTTCTGCGCAGATCCTTAGCCTTTCAGAATCTTGAGCGCCTCATCCCGGTAACAGTCCATAAGGTAGGGTATCCCCGTAACCTTGCTACACTCTTCGGTAAGGGACATGAGATCTTTCCGGCTGATCACGGAAAGATTGAAGCGCCGGGCGCCGGCCATAAGCTGCTGGAGTCCTACCTTGAGTTTATCCGCATAGCTGTATATGCCGATGGCCCCCAGTGGGATATTTTTGATTTCCGCAGATCCGACCATGTCCTTTACCTTTTCATAGTTGACAAAGATCTCCTCCGGTTTTTGCCCATATTCGGACACATTCTTGGGTAAAACGCCGTCTTTGATCCACTGGGCGATGTTTTTGCCAACCATGCCGGGGATCATCAGGGCCCGCCCCATGCAGACCGCCTTCACATAGGGGGCTCCCAGGGCCAGGGCCTTGAAGATGCCGTCTTCCGAACTGAATCCGCCGGCAAAGGCCAGATCCGGCACACGCTCCCCCCGGGCCGCCAGAATCGAGGCGTACTCCCAGGCCGCGGCGTGGAGGTAGAGGGAGGGAACGCCCCACTCTTCCATCATGCGCCAGGGGCTCATGCCTGTGCCTCCGGATGCGCCGTCGATAGTGAGGAGGTCGATCTTTGCCCTGGAACAGTACTTGAGAGCCATGGCAAGCTCCTTAAGACTGTAGGCCCCTGTCTTCAGGGTGATGCGTTTGTAGCCCAGACCCCGGAGGCGCTCGACCTCCTTCATGAAGCCTTCTTCGGTAACAAAGCCCAGGCGGCTGTGGCGTTCAAATTCCCTGATTGCCCCATCCTTGTAGGATGCCTGGATGACGGGGTCTGAAGGATCGGGGGTAACAATATAACCCCGGCGCTGCAGTTCCAGCGCCCGTTCCAATTGAGCCACCTTTATTTCCCCTCCGATACACTTGGCTCCCTGTCCCCACTTCAACTCTATGGTTTCGATCTTGTGTTTTTCGATGATGTATTCCGCCACTCCCAGATTGGTATCCTCCACGTTCATCTGTATGAGGATCTCCCCCTTGCCGGAATGGTACTTCCTGTAGGCCTCAATACGCCGATCCATATCCGGCGCCCTGGTAACTTTTTTCGCGGCAGAAAGTTCCAGCGCGGGATCGATGCCGCATACATTTTCCCCACAGACGATGGTAACCCCGGACAGAGCCGCACCGACGGCAAAGTGTTCCCAGTTCTTGCGGGCTATTTCCGTAGAACCCAAAGCCCCGGTAAAGACGGGCATGCTCATCCTGACTTTTTTGTCCCAGCCGTATTCGGTTTCCGTATCCACCAGCGGGAAACGGGCATGATCCGGATCGGCGGGGGTACCGTCAGGAAGACCTTCGGCTCCCTGCGCGTAACCCTGAATGTTGAGGTGGGAATAATCGACAGGGTAATCCTTGTCTCCTCCGGCGGTTATCTCTCCGAATGGCCCCGGATAGATCAGTTCACGGCCCCGGTAGGAGGCCTTGAAAATTTCGCAGTTTCCCTTGCATCCGTCGATACATCGGGAACACAGTCCGCTTGAAGGGACTACACTGTGGGAACGGTTTGCGCTTCTTGTCGCATCGTTGCCGTTGGGACGTTGTAGATTCATAGTCTACTCCTTCGAGCTTCTTGCAAAACTCGGTTAGTTTTGCAGAAGTTCTTGCAGTTTTTCGCCCTACGGGCTGCAAAACTGCATTTTTTAGAGGTTACTCTTTCAAAACTGAAGTTTTGAAAGAGGCTCCTCCTTTACACGATGAAAGGTCATTATACTACAAACTTTGGAAAATGCAAGAAAAAACCGTTTCTATCTTCGGAGGAACTTCTTGAAGATCACCCGTCTGTCATCGGAGATAATCTTGAGCAGACCGGAATCATTGAGGGAAAAACGGGCCAGTATCTCATAGGTTTCCTGTTCATCGGCATAAACCGGATTGATATAGACAATGTCGGCGCCGCCGTCTTTCGTATATAAAGGAAAACGGGGAAGCCGGTAAAAATCAATATATTCAGGTTTCCCGATCAGGCTTGGGGATCTCTGCGGATGCGCTTCAACATCGGAGGTAATATAGATTTGATTGGCTTTATACACATCATAATCCCCTCCCGGTTCCGCCTGATATAGAACAATCAGGAAGGCATAAAAAAGTACGATGCCCGGAATCACGAGGTTCCTGCGGAAAATAAAATCCGTACCCGCGAGGCTAAGGGCAATCATAATAAAGGGCAGACACACAACAAGGTACTTCCAGGAAATGATGGGCCTGGAGAATGAAAAAACAAAGGCAATCAAAAATATAAATGCCGGAGTAACAAGCGTATAGTCAAAGAAGAGGGTTTGTTCCCCGCCTTCTCCCAAAAACAGCGGGGTTCCGGTTTTTTTGAAATACAGAAACAGCAGCAGAAAGCCTGCAATACAGAGAAAGGCAATATAAAACTCAAGAGTAGGCTTACTGATCTGGGTGTTGAAACCCGTGTCCAGCAGAGCCTGATTGAGGGAAGTAAGGAGAAAGTAAGGCAGGAAAGAAATGCCTATCACAATATTCTCAAGGAAAAAGAAGAGGATCTTTTTCTTTCCATGCTCCCGATCCTTTAACATACATAATACATAGAAAACAAAATTGGCCATTATGAATATGACCCCGAAATAGTGGGTATTGGCAACAAAAATTCCCAGGATGGTATACGCCGCCGCATTGACGGCGCCGCCGTTTTTCAGAAGCCTGAGGAAGAAATAAGAAGCAAGGGGGACGAGGAAAACCAAAAGGATATAGCAGCGTATCTCCTGCGAATAGCCGGCAAGGTGGGTGCTGGCGGCGCTGAACAGGGCTGCCGGAACTGCGGCCCTTTTGCCCGCAAAGGCCCTGACAAAAAGGTACATTGAAAGAATAGCCGCTGTACCCAGCAGAACGGAGAGCAGTCTTCCGCTTTCTTCCGTCCAGCCTGAGACCGCAAACCAGAGACGGAGAAGCAAAAAGTAGAATGGCGGATTCCCCGGATCGCTAAAAATAGACAGAAGCGGTATATGGGGGCTTGATGCGGTACAGACCTGATTAAGTTCGTCATACCAGGCGGAATACCGCACAAAACCGTTTATCCTCAGCATAAAGCCGAAAAGCACTATCAGAATAACTACAGAGACTTCGGCATACCTTTCTTCCGCCAGCTTTTTGTAAATGACAGCGATTCTATCCCTGTTGAGCAGCACAAAAAGGGCGAGAAACAGATACACAAAGAGATACTTTACCGGAAAAAACAAAAGATCGCACAAAACCCTGATAAAAAAATTGTAATAGCCGTACCAGTTTACCCAGTCCTTGAGAAAAGTATTTTGGTATACGGCAGGAAGCCTTAAAAGCCGGTAACCGTCTTCATAGGAGCTTTCAAAATTCCTGACATCTTCCGCTGAATAATAAAAAACCCTGCTCCCGATAAAAACACTGATATTGTCAATGGCATCAATGGTTTCCGCGGACTCCCTGCCGGGAAGACGGAGAAAAAGCGCCTGTATCCAGGTATCTTCCGGAATCTTCTGGTGCAGAACGGTATGTTCAAGATCGTTGTAGCCGGTAGGTTTGGGGTAATAGAGCCGCTGATCGTTGGCGGCAATGGAAACGGCGGGAACATGGCTTTTCAGGATTTCCACGTTTATGTGAATGGGGGCCAGAATCTTTTCCATGTCCAAATGGTTAAGATACACATGGGCAAGAAAAGAAAGCCCCATAAGAACTACACAAAAGATGTTCAACAGCGGTTTGCAGAAACCTGCGGTTTTTATATTCATATTTTTTTTACAGCCCTGATCCTGAGAACATTCAGCATGGCTTCAAAGAATATCTTCTTTGACATCTTTGACTTTCCCTGTTTCCGGTCAACAAAGACAATGGGAATTTCGATGATGCTGCAGCCCGCTTTGTAGGCTCTGTACTTCATCTCAATCTGGAATGAGTATCCCCGTGAAATGATCTTCTCAAGGCCGATTTTTTCAAGGGCGCTTTTGCTCCACATGTTAAAACCCCCGGTAAGATCCTTCACCGGACAGCCAAGTATCAGCCGGGCATAGAGAGAACCGCCTTTGGAAACAAAGTTCCGCAGCGCAGACCAGCCTTCAACCCCGCCGCCCCGGATATTCCGGGAACCAATCGCAACGTCATGGGTTTTCAGTTTTTCTGCCAGTTCGGGGATGTATGCGGGATTGTGGGAAAAGTCGGCGTCTATCTCCAGAAAGACATCGTAGCCCTGTTTCATACCAAGCCTGAAGCCTTCAATGTAGGCCGTAGCAACCCCCTGCTTCCCCGGCCGCTTCACAAGCTGCAGACGCCCGGCATATTTTTCCACCAGCTTTTCTACCGCCGCCCCGGTACCGTCAGGAGAATTATCGTCAATAATCAGAACGCCCGTACTTTCATCAATAACCGCAAAGAGAGCGGGGATAAAGGATTCTATATTTTCAATTTCATTATAGGTGGGAACAACGATTAACAGTTTCATTGGGACTCCTGGGGTTTAACTGCGATCATGTCTTTTAAATTCAAGGCCGCTGTTTCAAAATACGTATTTTGAAACAGCCTCAAAAAAACAGCCGCAGGGATACAAAAAACAGAATCTCTGTACCCGCTGCAGCCGGTTTTCCTCACGAATGCAAACTGTTGATCCGCTTAGAAGGGCGAATCAGGCTGATAGTACTGGTTCACATTGGCTTTGTCGATAAGGTCGGAAGGCACCTTTACCGGCACAGACCTGCTCTCGTTGTGAAAACTGTCGCTCTTGACGCCGTTTGCCACATCTACCGCATATTGAACGCCATCGGCAATCATTGAAGGATGATAGAGGGTGGTTGCCCGTACCAGGGGATCATTATTCATGATCATCTGATATACAGGTTTTGATCCGGCTCCGCCCAGAACGATCTTGATATCTGTCCGGCCCGATTCCCGAATTGCCTGGAGTACGCCTTGCAGGGCATCATCATCCTGACAGAACACTGCGTCGATCTTCGGATACTGCTGGAAATAAGTCTGCATCAGGGCCAGGGCTTTCTGGGCCTGGAAATCGCAGAATTCATACCTGTCTTTGCCCAGGAGGGGCACCAGGGAAGATTCTTTGTTCATCTCGGGGAAGAAACCATTCATCCGCTCGGTGTCGATGGGGATGGGCATTCCGCCGATGGCAATATAGTTGGTGAGCCCTTCAGCCTTCATGGTACTGGCAAGCCACTGCCCGGAAAGGGTTCCCATCTGAGCATTATCGCCGGCCATGTAGATGCAGCCGAAGTTATCGGGTTCAATACCGCGATCTACAGCGATTACCCTGACTCCCTGATCATGAGCCTGTTTCATGATGGGGGTAAGAGGCGCCGCCTCGTGGGGCAGAATGACCAGATACTTGATCCCCCACTGAAGAAGACTTTCCACCTGTCCAACCTGTTCCTGGGGGGTGGCCGCCAGCACTACCCGGAACTCGAACTTGCCGGGACTGGCCTTGTTGATTTCATCAACTCTGTGGTTGGCCCACCAGCCGATACCTCCTGTCCATCCGTGATCCGCACTGGGAATGGCAACGCCGATTTTGACAGCGTTATCCTTCCTGCCGGCCGCAAATGCTGAAACGGCAATCAGTGCGCAGAGAAGAAGTAAACATACTTTCTTCATAAGAATCCTCCTACTTGTTATTGTTATTATATTGCAGCAATACAGCTACAATTATTACCAAACCGCGGGCAGCCTGTTGCAGGAATGATGACACTCCACCCAATACAAGCATGCTGTTTATCATTCCCAGTATGACTGCCCCCATAATAGTACCGATAATCGTTCCCTTGCCCCCGGACATCGAAGTGCCGCCTATGACCACCGCCGCAATAACATTGAGTTCATAATTCATACCGTCGCTGGTCGGCTGGATCGTATTCATTCTGCTTGACCAGAGCAGAGCGCAAATCCCGACGGAAAAACCGGTGATAACATAGGGCAAAAACTTTATCAGCGTTACATTGATCGCCGAATACCGTGCCACCTGTTCATTGGCCCCTACGGCGCAGATATAGCGGCCCAGCCGGGTATTGTGCAGCAGAAGATGAAAGATAAGGGCAAAAAGAACAAAGCCCCCCACCGCATAGATCATGGCGGACTGGTAACTTCCTCCAAAATTCTGGTAGCCCGTATTGGCAGAAACAATGTTGGCCGCCTGTGAAAATTGCTGGATCAGGGAACGAAAGATGGACATGGTTCCCAGAGTTGCAATAAAAGGGGCTATTTTGCACTTGGTCACCAGAAAGCCGTTAAACGCCCCGCAGACAGTTCCGAAGAGAGGGCAAAAAACGATACAGATCAGTATTGCCGCCGTCGGAGAGATACGGGCCGTAAGCCAGTTGAGCAGAAACAGCGATATTCCGCCTACTATGGCCATCATGGAACCTACGGAAAGATCAATGCCCCCGGAGATGATGATTAATGTCATGCCCAGCGCAATAATACCGGTATAGGAAATCTGCCAGAATATAGTCAGAAGGTTGCCGGGTTTGAGAAAAGTTGGCCAGCCGACAATTGCCGCCAGTACAAATACTACAATAAAAGCAAGCCCCGTGGAATGTTCGCTCCATTTAAAATTTTTGAAAAAGAACCGTATGCCCCCGGCGATACCGAATCCCTTTGTATTCATTGCCGTGTCGCTCATGGATTAATTCCCCTTTATACCTGTTGCGTGAAACATGATCTCTTCTTCGTTTATATGGTTTCCCTCAAGACAGCCTGCCAGAGAGCCTTCCCGCATGACATAAACCCTGCTGCAAAGTCCTATCACCTCTTCCAGTTCGGAAGAAATAACAATGCAGGAGATACCCTGCCCGGCCAGTTGATGGACGAATTCGTAGATCTCCTGCTTGGCGCTTACGTCAATGCCTCTGGTCGGTTCATCCAGTATAAGGATTGCAGGATTGGTGTCAACCCAGCGGGAAAGGTAGACTTTCTGCTGGTTGCCGCCGGAAAGGTAGCGCAGGAGCATCTTCTGGCTTGCCGCTGCAATCCTGAAGGTCCTGATATATTTCCCGGTCTTCTCCGCCTCGGCAGATTTATTGATGAAGATTCCCTTCACATAGTTTTTAAGGCTTATCAGCGTGATATTCTGGGGGAGGTTAAAGCCCTGCACAATGCCCTTGCCCTGCCTGTCTTCCGAAAGGTAGCCCAGGCTCAGTTCCGCCGCGGCCGCGGCGTTCTTTATGTTTACCCTTCCCTTCCCCGCAATGTTTATGTTCCCCTCGTGAATCTGCCGCAGACCCATCACCGCCTCAGCCAGCTCGGTACGACCCGAACCCACAAGGCCCGCAAAACCCAATACCTCTCCCCTGCGGAGGCTGAAGGAAATATTCTTGAGCAGGCCGGGAATGTTCAGATTCTCCACTTCCAGAACCTCTGTTCCCGAATCCCTGGGGAGCTTTTTGGGAAAAATCTGATGAAAATCCGTGCGGCCTATCATCTTGCGGGCTATGTCTTCTTCGTTGACATTCTTCACATCGTCCACACTGATCAGCTTCCCGTCCCGGAGCACCGTTACCCGGTCGCAGATGGTCTTGATCTCTCCCAGCTTGTGGGACACGAAGATCATCGTTACCCCCTGGGCCTTGAGATCCCGCATCAGGGTAAAGAGAGTTTCCACTTCGTGGCCGGTGAGCGTAGTGCTGGGTTCATCCATAATAAGGATGTTTGAATGAAGCATCAGGGCTTTGGAAATCTCCACCATCTGTTTTTCCGCCACGGAAAGACGGCTTACAAGCTGGTTCACCCCTATGGGCATTTTTAGCTCGGTAAGCTGTTTGGCGGCCAGTTCCCTCATCTTCGGCTTGTCCAGAAGCCCGGACTTTAAGCGGATTTCATTTCCCAAAAAAATATTCTCGTAGACCGCCAGGGTATTGATAAGATTGAACTCCTGGGGAACCATGCTGATACCCAGACTCTTGGCGGTGATATAATCGGGGATAGTTACCGCTTTGCCGTTGAGGGCAAGACTCCCCCCGCTGGGGGAGTATATGCCGGTAATGATCTTGATGAGGGTGGACTTTCCGGCGCCGTTCTCTCCGATAAGGCCCATGATCTCCCCGCATCTTACGTCGAAGGAGATATTATCCAGGACCTTCACCCCGTCAAATTCCTTGGTGATGCCCTGGATGGAAAGAGTAGTATCACTGCGGTTGTTCAAAGCTATACTTTCCTAATCGGATTTCAGCGCGTCATCAAAGGCCACGTTGGAGGGGGAGAAATCCACCTTCCGCACAAACTCACAGGCTTCTTTGGCGCCGTATTCCCGTTCCATGCCGGAATCTTCCCATTCCACCGAGAGGGGCCCCTGGTAGTTCATGACATTGAGTTCCCGGATGATGTCTTCAAAGTTGACATTCCCGTGCCCCAGGGAGCGGAAGTTCCAGCCCCGCCTGGTGTCCCCAAAGGTGATGTGGCTGCCGATGATTCCCGCCTTGCCGTCCAGGGTAACTGCCGCATCTTTCATGTGGACATGGTAGATGTGTTTGGCAAAATCCCGGAGGAATATGTGGGGGCTTACTCCCTGCCAGATAAGGTGGGAAGGATCGAAGTTGAAACCCAGGGTAGGCCGGTACTTGAATTCCTTAAGGAGCCTTTCTGCGGTGTAGTAATCAAAGGCGATCTCCGTGGGATGAACTTCCAGGGCAAACTTGATGCCCTGCCTGTCAAATTCATCAAAGATCGGAGTCCAGAGACTGACAATCTCCTTGAAGCCGTCATCAATCATCTTCTCGCTGGTCTGGGGGAAACTGTACCAATACTTCCAGATTGGACTCCCCATAAAACCGGTTACCACCGAAACTCCCATGTTTTTGGCGGCGGCGGCCGCGTACTTCATGTATTCGACGGCCCAGGAGCGGATCTTGTCCGGTTTGCCGGCAAACTCACTGGGGGCAAAACCATCCAGCCGGGGATCCCAGAGATCCCCCACACACTGGCCCACAAGGTGGGTTCCGATGGCCCAGCATTTGAGGCCGTGTTTGGCGAGGATCTTCTTACGATCCTCCACATAGGCAGGGTCTGTCGCCGCTTTCTTGAGATCCAGATGATCCCCACAGCATGCGATCTCCACCCCGTCGTAACCGAAGGATTTAACCTTCCCGCACATAACATCAAAGGGCAAATCGGCCCATTGTCCTGTAAAAATGGTAACTGGTCTGGACATATTATCCTCCTAGAATTTGATCCAAACGGCTCCCTTTTCGGAGCTTTCCACGCACTTGCTGATAAATTTGACTCCATCTACGCCCATCTCCACGGTGGGCCAGTCCTGGTCTTCCGCACCGAGAGTCTTGCCCTCCCTGAGTTTGACCAGGGCGCCGATAAAGGTTTTGTAGAGATTTGCGAGGCTCTCATGGTAGCCCTCCGGGTGGCCGGAAGGAATCCGTGAGTAACTCTGCGCATGGGGATAGAAGGGATCCCTGCCCCGGGAGAGGATCGTCTTGGGTTTGCCATAATAGGAAAGCCCCAGATAGTTGGATTCCTCTTCATTCCAGTCGATAGCTCCCCTGGTACCAAAGACCCGAACCCGGAACGCGTTATCGTAACCGGCGGCAATCTGGCTTGTCCAGTAGATCCCTTTGGCGCCGTTGTCGTACTCCAGCATGATCGTGGCATTGTCATCGAGAACCCGGCCGGGAAGAATCTTGTCGAGCCGGGCGCAGACCGAAGTGATCTTTAGGCCGGTAAGGTAACTCACCATGCTTTCGATATGGGAACCCAGATCCCCGACACTGTTGGCGTGTCCGGCCAGTTTCGGGTCGGTACGGGTAACCGCCTGCTTGCTTCCCTGTTTTTCCGCCTCTACCATGAGCCATTCCTGGGGATATTCACAGTTTACAAAAGTAACCTTGCCGATTTCACCCTTTTGAATCAGTTCCCTGGCGTGTTTTATGGTAACGTTCCCCGTGTAATTATAGGTAACCATGAAGGGAAGACCTGTTTTTTTGACCAGCGCGGCCAATTCTTCCGCATCCTTCATCTCTGTAGCCAGAGGTTTTTCGCATACGACGGGAATTCCCCGGCTTAAAAAGGCCCTGGCTATGGAGAAGTGTGATGTATTTGGGGTAGTGATCACCAAAAAATCGATCTTATCGGCACGTTTGGATTCCTGCTCCGCCATTTCTTCAAATGTGGCATAGAGTCTCTCCTGAGGAATGCCCAGAGCGGCGCCTACAGCTACAGTCTTTTCGGGGTCCTGGGAAAAACAGCCCGCGGCTATCTCCGCCATGCCGTCCAGGTTAAGGGCCTTGCGGTGTACATCTCCGATAAAGGCCCCCGGCCCCCCGCCGACCATACCGTAACGGAGGCGGACTGCCGGTTTTACTTCCGCACTGCTTTCAATCATATCTTACCTCCTGATGAATATATTTTAAGTGAAGCTGTTCCGGGACTTCAGTTTTGGAACAAGCTCAAGTTTTGATCTGTTTTCCTATTGTAAAACGATTACCTGAAAAAAGGCAAGAAAAATAAAATAAAGTTGTTCCAAAACTTCAGCTTTTGGAACAGCTTCCTTAGATTTAGGGGAAAAACCGGGCTTTTGGCCGGTTTTTCCAAGAGCTTGTCCAAAACTCACTCGGGTTTTGGAACAAGCTCAAATAATTTATCAAAAAAGCTTCCGGAATTTCATTGACTGCTATGAAAAACCGTAGTATAATTTCCAATATCCAGTTTGGAAAAATCAAAATGTTCTTTCATTAAAAAGGGAAAGAACTTTACATCTTCTTTTTTGGACTAAATCATGCAGTATTTTGATACTCACGCCCACTTGGGGCTCATTGTCGACGATCCTATTGAACAGCTTATTGTTGTCCAGGAAGCCAGACAGGCTCAGGTTTCCCGGATTGTTTCCATCTGCAATAGTCTTCACGATTTTTCCCAGGTTTACGATAACCTCAGATCCGCCATTACGGTGTACCATGCGGTAGGGGTAAGCCCCTCGGAGGTGCAGAATCCCGGCAAGGACTGGATCGGCCATATTGAACAGGCGGTTCAGATGCCCAGAGTTGTCGCAGTGGGGGAGATCGGTCTCGATTACTACCGGAAATTCGGGGACAAAAATTCCCAGATAGAGCTTTTTATTACCCAATTGGATCTGGCAACCAAGCTGGATCTTCCCGTGATCATCCACAACCGGGATGCCGGTCACGATGTACTGGAGATCCTGAAAGACAGGCTGCCTCCCAAGGGTGGAGTACTGCACTGCTATTCGGAAAACGCCGAATACGCCAAACGGGCCCTCAATTTGAATCTCTGCTTCTCCTTTGCGGGGAATTTGACCTACCGGAATGCCCGGAATCTCCATGAAACCATTGAAGTGGTTCCTCTCGACCGGATTCTTATTGAGTCGGAGAGTCCCTTTATGGTGCCTGCCGACTACCGGGGCAAGCGGAACATGCCCAAATACCTCCCGATTACCGCCCGCTTCCTTGCGGAACGGCTCGATATGGATGAAGAAGAAACGGCCAACCAGTTGTGGGAAAATTCCAACAGGTTTTTTGGCCTGCCCAATGGTAATTGAAGAATCTCTATCGTCCGCTTGCAATCGGCAGCCTTTCCCTGGACGGCAACCTCTTTCTCGCCCCGGTAGCCGGGTATACGGACAGGGCCTTTAGGGCGATCTGTGCGGAACAGGGGGCCGATTTTTCCTTTACAGAGTTGGTATCCGCCGAGTCGGTGATCCGCAGCGGCGCAAAACCGGGAGACGGAAGCGTTGTAGACCGGCTGCTCCGCAAGGCCGAAGGGGAAAGGTACTACGCAATCCAGCTTTTCGGAGCCGAACCTGAACGTATGGGAATGGCGGCCGCCCTTTTGGGCCCCTGGGGGCCTTCCGCAATAGACATCAATGCGGGCTGCCCCGTACCCAAGGTAAATAAACTCGGCGCGGGCGCCGCCCTGATGAAGACCCCTGAAAGGCTGGGACGAATCGTGGAAGCAGTGGTGAAGGCCGCGGGGGCGTATTTGGGGAAAATCCCGGTGAGCGTCAAGCTGAGGCTCGGATGGGATTCTTGTTCCATTAACTACATGGAATGCGCCCGTGCGGCCGTGGCGGCCGGAGCGGCTATGGTGAGCCTCCACGGCAGGACAAGGGCCCAGCTATACGGCGGCAGGGCGGACTGGGATGCCATAGGGGAACTGGCCTCCCAAATTCCGGCGCCTGTCACCGGTTCCGGGGATCTCTATACGCCCCAGGATGCGGAAAACATGCTCTCTTTAACAGGCTGCGCCGCGGTGATGTTTGCGAGGGGGCTTATGGGTAATCCTTTTATATTCAAGACCGCAAAATCCTACCTTACGACAGGTTCCTTTACCCTGCCGTCCATGGAGGAGCGGATTCGGACAGGACTGTGCCAACTGGAACTCCTTGCCAAAGATACGGGGGAGAAACATGCCTGCTTTGAGATGCGGAAGCATTTCTGCGCCTACACAAAAGGATTTCCCGGGGCCGCGGCCCTGCGGGATCGCCTTGTTCACGGGGACAGCGTTTCCCGCTACAGGGAAATTTTTAAGGAAGCGGGTCTGGAGATTTAAATCGGAGGAACAAGATTATGTGTCTGCATTATGGACAGACACGGCTGTCCGGTTTTATGCCAACACTTTTTCAACGCTAGTTCCAAAGGGTTTTAGAACTTCTTCTTCCGGTATTTCTCCGGGTAAAATCGGTTCTATCTTTCTCATCTTACTCTCCGCAAAAGTAAATGCAGAGGCCTAAAGCTTATCATGCCTCTGTAATGGATAGCGGAATATAACCAATGCCCTATCAATAGAGTTGTTCGACAACCCGAACCCGGCAGGGTTCAGTAAAACAGGTTGTCGAACAAGTCCAATTACTGTTTTGTTCCCCAAAAATAATAATCTGTAGGTAAACTGCTTGTTGATGGGGGTGGGAAAAAACTTCCTCCGTTCGTAGTTACTTTATTTATAAGGCTACTTGCACCGAAAGAACCTACACCAACATAGGTTCCAGGGGTTACGGTTTCATTCATGGCAAAGCCAATAATATTACCATTGGAAAGTACATAAACCCAACTGCCAACAACGCTGTCTGAAAACATTATATTACCACCTGTTCCGTTATTATCGCTTGTTCCACTATCACCACCTGTTCCGGTATCACAACCAACAGTAACCAGACTGAATGTTAACACCGCCGCCAGCATTCCCAACAAAAAATACTTATTATTCTTCATAAAAACTCCTTGCGGTTTTTTTCTGCCGTCAATACTGTGTATGTATAACCACGCTGGCGGGTGTATACCCTGTTACGGAATGATTCAATTCGTCAGCGGCTCCCGGAGGCTTTTCTTCCCTTTGTTCTCGATTTGGACTGCCATAAAACAGGTCTTGCCGGGAGTGTCAAACCCGAATTCCATTACGTCTTTTTTCTGTTTGGCGCAGAAGGATTTGATCAGTTCATCGGGGTTTCGCTGTGCACTACCTCAAAATTACTATAACACCTGTTGGGGGGGGGGCAACTCTTTATAATACAAGGAAATACAAGATTCTCTCATGGAAATCTCTCTGTCCGGCAAACTATGGATAAAAAATAATACCATATCCGGTTGAAATGTCAAGATGAGGAATTTGGAATTCCCAGGCCGGGATGATTTCCTGCTGTTTGTTATCGTTCATGCCGGGACCGGCTAAAAGTAAAATCACTGGTTCTCTCATGCCCCGTATACCACTTTCTTAAGAGTGATGGTATAATCGGAATTTATGGAGAATAATATGGATTTTTCAGTGTGCATAGATTCCATTTTCCGGGGTATGGGCAGAACAACGGCCCTGGAAAAGCTAAAGAAAACCGGTTACGGTAAATTCGAATTCTGGAACTGGTGGGAAGGGGACATGGATGCCCTGGCTGGAAAGGCAAAGGCCCTCTCCCTGGACTGTCATACCTTCTGTACCCGGCACATTGGCCTTACCGATCCAGGCCGCCGGGAAGCCTGGCTTGCGGGCCTTAAAGAGAGTATCGAAACGGCCAAAAAATTCGGAACAAGGCTTCTCATAAGCCAGGGCGGGGACGATACCGGGGCCCGCCGGGATTTTCAGTACAATTCCGTGCTTGAAGGGCTCAAGGCCGCGGCGGATCTGTTACAGGAAACGGACATCACCCTGCTCCTGGAACCCCTCAACACCAAAATCGATCACCGGAACACCTGGCTTGAGTCGTCCGACGAGGGTTTTTCCCTGGTAAAAGAGGCGGGCAGTCCCAATATCAGGCTTCTCTTCGATATTTACCACCAGCAGATCAGCGAAGGGGATATTCTCAGGCGGCTTGAGGCCAATATCGGTCTTGTGGGCCATATTCACTGTGCGGGAAACCCCGGACGGCACGAGATCTACCGGGGGGAACTGGATTATGCCTTCATATTCAGGGAATTGGCGGGCATGGCATACCGGGGAAGCGTGGGGCTTGAGTACTTCCCCACAGAAGATCCGGCTGCCGGACTGGGAAAGATACTTGAATTGATTTCATAGTTTTACCGAATTTTTTGTTAAGAAAATTCCTATGCGTTTATCCTGTGCCCTAAAGGCTTGTTGTTTTTCTGCCGATAGCTTAGGTTAATAGTAGAGGCTCTTTCAAAACTTCAGTTTTGTAGGACGTAGGCCGAAAAACTGCAGGAACTTCAGCAAAACCAACCGGGTTTTGCAAGAAGTTCAGTATATGGTTTTTTGATCACGAGTGTAAGGAAGTGGTTATATACGCCGCAAGGAGCGGCTTGTGCATGAGAAAGTTTTTCTTTTTTAGTATGATATTCTCCCTTTTGGGGCATTTTGTTTTTGCCCAGAGTGATACCTCTCAGAACAATCCTGCCCGGAGCAATAGTCATCCCCAGGCAGTCCTCATCGCCGCCTTCCGGGGGGATGCCGAAGGCTTGAAGAAAATAATAACCGAAGATACAGACCGTGATATGCGTGATGCTCTGGGTAGAACCGCCCTTCATGCCGCCATGTTTCAAAGCAACATTGAGGTGATCCGTATTCTTATTCAGAATGGCTGGGATATCAATGCGGAAAGTACCAAAAACGGGAATACTCCCCTCCACGATGCCGTTATGGCGGACAATGTAAAGGCCGCCAAATTGCTTCTGGAAAAGGGCGCCGACAAGTCCATTAAGAACAAGGCCGGGCTTACACCCATGCAGGCTGCCGCCAATGACGGCAAACGGGAACTGGTGCTTGCCCTTATGGACAGAAAAAAAAGGTAAGTCGTGTCTCTCCGATACCGTTATAGCAACGCTGTTCTGCTCCTTATCATCATCAACATTTTTGTCTTTGTTGCCGGGAGGCTTCTTGGTCAGCGGCTCATAGCCGGATATATGGCCATGATTCCCGCCGCGGTGATGCAGGGCTGGGCCTGGACTTTTATCTCCTACATGTTTGTTCATGGGGGGATCAGCCACATCTTCTTCAATATGTTCGCCCTTTTCATATTCGGTACCAGGGTGGAACAGCGGATGGGTACATCTGAATTCCTCATTTTCTATTTTATCTCAGGCGTTCTTGCCGGAATTTTCTCCTTTGCTGTTTACATGCTTACCGGTTCCTACTATGTCGCCCTTATGGGTGCTTCCGGCGCCATTTATGCGGTGCAACTGGCCTATGCGGTCTTCTATCCCGATTCCTATATCTATATCTGGGGTATACTTCCTCTGCGGACTCCGGTTGCAGTCCTCGGCTTTACCGCCCTGGAGATTATTTCCGCGGTGGCAGGGCTCAACAACAAGGTGGCCCACTTTACCCATCTGGCAGGTTTTGCCGTGGCCTGGGTCTATTTGGCCCTGCGTTACAGGATAAGTCCATGGAAGGAACTTACAGGCAGATGAGCCTGTCTAAAAACTGAAATTTTGGAACGGCGCTAGCAGTTTGTTGCGCTTCGCGCGTAAAACCTCCAAAAATCGCCGATCAGGCGATTTTTTACTCTGCAAACTGCCAAAGCAGCCCGTTAATCGTGGTTTTTGCGGTACGAAGTGACGC
>JAIRNJ010000211.1 GCA_031258115.1 Treponema sp.
TAATAAATATTTTGTGCCGTCTGATCGGTATTGGAAGCGACTTTATATATCCTCCCATAAAAAAAATTCCGTAATGTTTCATTAGACAGAAAAAAAGGATAAAAATCAAAGAATTCATAGGTGATATTACCGGTCAAAACCCGGTGAATGTTACGATTAATGAGATTACTGAAGATGATCACATCTCCGGGATAAAAGGTATAGATTTCCTTGTCTATTTTCCATTCCACCGTACCTTCCAAAAAGCGCAGCATCCTGAAAGTATGGGAAACAAAATTGTAGATCTCGCATTTTTCTTTTGTTACCTCTGCATGGCCGATAATATACATTTCATTATCATATACGGTTGTATCAAAAAGATGCGCCTCAAAACGTTCCATCATTATACTCCTGAATATCCTGAGTATACTAATTTTCCGGGACTATGAAAACAGGCAAAATGTCAAAAAAGTGGATAAACTGGTTAAAATTTGATATTTACAGGAAGAAAAAACAGGATACAATTATAAATCATTTCGGGAAAAACTTGAATGTAAGTTTGAGTTCCCGACAAACCTTATTTTTTATGGAGGAGTTTTATGAACAAGAGCCTAAAAAGTTTATTGATGTTTTTTTTGGCCCTATGCGTGGTATCGGGCCTCTGGGCCGGTGGTGGTCAGCCGGGCGGCGCCTCATCCGGTTCCGGCGGCATCCAAAAAACCCTCAAAATTGTCGGATGCGGTCCTTTTGCCACTACAGGTTTAAACGGAACCATTGACGCCATTTCGGGCCGGGACATACCAGGCTACAAGATGATTGTTGACGAATGGAAGCGGCTGCAGCCGGATGTCTCCCCGGTTATTGAAGCGTACCCCTGGGACAACTGGCAGGCCGCCATACAAACCGCAGTTTTGGCCGGCGGAGTTGATGTCATCATGCACGGCGCTACCCTGACCGATCTTGCGGTTCCCCTCAATGACCGGGTCAAGGGGGATGCGGCATGGGCTTCGAAGCGCCTTTCTTACGCTACGCGGCGGGCGGATGTGCTGGGGCCCCTGAACAATTCTTACATTACCGGAATTCCCGTAGCCATTGCCCCCATGGTAGTTTTGTTGAACAAGGACATTCTGGCCCACTATAACGTAAAACTACCGGATGCCAACTGGACCTGGGACGAACTTTTGGCTATTGCAAAGGCCACAACCGGAACTGACCCAGTAACCAAAGAGAAGACCTACGGTTTCCAGTTTCATATGTCCTATTCAAACAACGAAATTTGGAAAAACTTTGTCAACATCGGTTACGGCCTGGGGGCTGTACCTCTGGTTCAATACGGCGCCAACGCCAAGAGTACTAAAGTAACCTACAACGATGCCAATGCCATGAAAATTTGGGATTTTGTCGCCGAATTGTCAAAATACACTTCCCCGTCTGACAGAGAAGGTATTGATGTCTCGGTGCCCCAGGGTGATTTGGATATCGCCATTTACTTTTCAGAAGACGCAATACTCACCCATGATAATCTCAAGGCCGCCGGCGTTCTGGATAAGTATGCGGTACAGAGTCTGCCCAGGGTAAATTCGGGCGAACTCAGGGGTGATATTACGCCTTACCTGGGTGATTTTAACCTTGCCATTTGCAAAACCAGTACACAGCAGGATCTTGCCTGGGAATGGATTAAATTCTCCACCACCAACGAGGTGGCCATCCGGTATTATACCCAGGCCGGCCGGCCCCCAAACCACAGAGATTATTACTCGAATATAAATCAATTGGTTTCTCAATCCTGGGTTGACGCAATTGGACGGGGGATCGCCAAAATTCCCGATACCTATAGTCCGGCGAGTGGCCTGTATTCCAACAATATCAGTTTCGGTAACCTGAACGCCACCATCGGCCAGGGTATTCGTATGCTGCTGATGGGAACCGGTTCGGCCAAAGACGCGGCGGACTCGGTTCAGAAAATGGTCGATGAATATAAGGCGACTTTAAAATAGAAGTGTAATGTATCGTACCGGGACATGCCTGTGGATTTTCCGGCGGTATGTCCCATACGGCACATTGCCGGCCGCCATATTTTACCGAAAGATCCGAATATGAAACAGCAGAAGAAAAGAAACAACGGCTTCAAACTGAGGAAACAGATCGAATGGTATTCATTCATTATCGTTACTCTGGTTGTCTTGGCGGTTTTGGTATATAAGCCTACCCTTACTACCATAAAGTATAGTTTTTACGATGTTGCTACTATGGGCTTCAGCGAAAAATTTATCGGCTTGGGAAATTATGAATTTTTGCTGGGGAATCAGGCGTTTGTCAAAGTATTGGGGAATACCCTGCTGCTGGGAATAATGGGCCTTCTGACCATACCTCTGGGATTTATCCTGGCAAGTCTTATCAATTCGGTGATATCAAAAAAAACACAATCCTTCTTCCGGGTAGGCTTTTATCTGCCCAATATACTTACCGGTATTACAATAATTATGATATTCCAGATCATATTAAAGGGTTATGGCGGCTCCTTTAATGTGGTTTTATCTTCTATCGTGGGCAGGAATATCGAAATCGGCTGGCTTTCGGATCCAAGTTTTTCCAAGATAGGCGCCACCATTATTTGGGTATATTCCAACTTGGGTTATTCCATGCTCATCAACCTGGCGAGTATGCAGTCTATTCCCCGGGAGATATACGAGGCCGCCGAGGTGGACGGCGCTTCGGTATTCAGGCAGTGGCGGTCTCTGACCATTCCCAACATGAAGGGTTGTTTCTCGTTCCTCTTGGTTACTGGCATGATAGCCGGATTGTCCCGGTTTACGGATCTTTTTGTACTCAGCGGCTACTCGGGCGCCGGTGGAAATGGCGGGGCTTTACAGACCATATTGCTCTATATTTATCAGTACAGTTTTGAGCAGCCCCGTTACGGCTTATCAAGCGCCGGGGCCATCATACTTTTCGTGTTTGTGCTTTTCTTTACACTGATAAATGTCAAAGTTTCCGGTATGTTCAGAGGTGAAAGCAAATGAAAAGAAAGGTACAAAGCCAGATTATTTTAATCGTGGTGCTGCTGCTGATGTTTTTTGTGGTGCTTTTCCCCCTGGTGTGGGCTGTGGTCGTATCCTTTGATCGTTCCGCCATGACCGATGTACCCCCCTTTTCACTCTGGCCCAGGCAGCCTTCCCTGCATGCCTACCGTTTCGCGTTAAAGACAGTTGACTTGGGAAAGTACTATATCAATACCATCATCGTAACAGTAGCCAATACGATCCTTTCGGTTTTCTTTGCCATGGCCTGTGGCTATGCCTTTGCAAAGGGACAATTCAAACTAAAAGGATTGTGGTTTTTCTTTATGCTGGCGGTTATGATCATCCCCTTTGAATCGCGGCTGATTCCCCTTTTCCTACAGTATCAACAATGGGGCATGATCGATACCTTTTGGCCGCTGATTCTTGGTGCGCCGGGTTATGTATACGGAATATTCTTCACGCGGCAAAATATCTTTGCTATCCCCGATTCCTTGCGGGAATCGGCCTTTCTGGATGGCGCTGGGGAATGGAAGATTTTTTTTTCCATAATTATTCCCCTTTCAAAACCGGCAATTTCGGCGCTCTCAATCCTCCAGGTTTTAGCCAACTGGAATTCGTATTTGTGGCCCCTGGTCGTGCTGAGGTCGCCAAAAAACCATGTCATATCCGTAGGGCTGGCTTATTTTAACAACGCAGAAAATTCCGCATACTATGCTCCCAAAATGGCGATAGCAGTTTTGTCTGCGGTTCCTCTCATCACTATTTTTCTGATACTCCAGAAATATATTGTGCAGAGCATGGCTATGCAGGGCATCAAACAGTAAAAGACTAAATAGCCGTACAAAATATAAAGAGAGATGTATCATCTATGGCAAAGAAACTAAGAGAACCGGCTCACGAACTCGATATAACCGACGGCTGTGAGATTCTTGTCGCCGGTGGCGGTATAGCCGGTATTGCCGCTGCCCTGGCTGCGGCGCGCAACGGGGCCCGGGTCTTGCTGATTGAAAGGGAATGGATGCTCGGCGGCCTTGCAACCCTCGGTCTGGTGACCCTGTATCTCCCCCTGTGTGACGGAAAGGGCCGGCAGGTGGTCTATGGAATCGGCGAAGAACTCTTAAAGTTGTCCATAAAGTACGGAGCCGAAGAAGGGGATTTTCCCTTTCCCCGCCCCTGGCTGGAAGGCGGTACGTTTGAGGAAAAACAAAAAGTACGTTACCGGGTTCAGTATCATCCCTTCCTGTTTGCGATCTGCGCGGAACGGCTTTTAAGCGACGCGGGGGTGGAACTACTCTACGGACCTTCTGCATCCGCGGTTCTGCTTAAAGACAGGCGGATAGAAGCGGTAATAATCGAAAACAAAAGCGGCAGAAGCGCGATAACGGTTAACGCGGTGATAGACGCCACCGGAGACGCGGACATCTATAGGCAATCAGGCGCGAAGACATACCAGTTCAGCCAGGGTAATGTATTGGCAAGTTGGCATTATGCTTTCAGCGAGGGCAAAATACAACTGCGGATGGCCGGTTACGCCGATGTGGTAAAACCTCAGAGCGAATCGAAACATTCCCCGGAGGATGAAAGTTCTGAAGATGGGGAAAAAGTATTATCAAAACGGCGATTCACCGGCCTGGACGGGAAAGAACTAAGCGAAATGGCGGAAGATTCCCATAAAGCGCTTTTGAATATAGTTGAGCGTGAACGGTTGAGTCATCCTGATTATTACCCGGTGGCGACTCCGGTCATT
>JAIRNJ010000105.1 GCA_031258115.1 Treponema sp.
GGGAGACGATGTACCGCTCGCCGGTATCGGCCGCGCCGGGGTCAAACTCCGTAACACCGGTACAGGCCGAAAGGTCCAGGGCCACGTACTTGCCCGCGGCGGCTATCGCGCCAAGGAGAGCCTGCCACTCGCTTGCAAGGTCAAGCGCCACCGCCAGGGAGACCGGGGCCGGGGCGGCGGCAAGGTAGGCCGCAATGTCCGCGATGCCGGTAAGGGCGGGTCCCGCCGGCGGAACCGGTATATCCGTACCGCCGCCGTTGTCCGGGGCGGTATCCGCAGCCTCACCGTCGTCCTGGACAGTATCCGCAGCGCAGCCCTCGTCCGTTTCGCCGCGTTCCAAACCGCCGCCTGAGAAAAAGTCCTTAAACGAAAGGTTATAGTTGTCGCAGCCCGGAAGGGCCAGAAGGAACAGAAAAACAAATCCGCGAATGGCCCTGTGTATCACGGCCCCGATTGGGGGGGGGGGGGGGGTATATAAATAATTACGTGTATCCATGGAATCCGCCTTTTCTACAACACCAGCATGGCCCGGAACACGGCGGACTGTCAAGGGCCCGGGCAGGGCGCCGGTATTGACGCACAGAAGCGAAAAAAAGTATAATTCTTCATCTTTGTATAGAAAAAGGAAGGAATAAAAGATGAAGGTAAAAGGTATTTTTCTGGCGGTCCTCTCTGTCCTGATTGCGACAGGCGGAGTGTATGCCGGGGGAAAGTCTCAGGTTTCAGGCGGGCTTACCATAAAAAAAGGCGTCCTGACCGTGGGTATGGAAATCGGGTATCCCCCCATGGAGTACTTCGCCGGCGACGGAAAAACTCCCCTCGGCTTCGATGTGGAGATGGCAAAGGCTCTCGCGGCCAGGATGGACCTGGGAGTTGAATTTGTCGATACCGCGTGGGACGGGATCTTTGCAGGTGTCGATACGGGCAAGTATGACTGCATCATATCGTCGGTAACCTATACCGAAGAAAGGGCGCAGAATTATAATTTTACAAAGCCCTATGTCGCAAATTCCCAGCTTCTTGTGGTGCGCAAGGATTCCGCGGTTAAACCCGCTTCCATGGAAGATGTGAAGGGTCTGCGCCTCACCTACCAGGCGGAAACCACCTCCGACACCCTGGCCACCGGGTGGATTGAGAAGACGGGGGCAAAAATTGAAGTTTTTGAATACGACAAGGTGATGAACTGTTTTGACGAACTGAAGCTCGATCGCGTCGATGTCATCCTTGTTGACAGTGTAGTAGCCGCGGATTATCTTGCTCCGGCAGATAATCCTTTCCTTATTACCGCAGAGGTAAGTAATGACGAAGTGCTGGCGATCTGTCTCAAGAAAGGCAACAGCGCCCTCACCGATGCCCTGAACAAGGCTCTTGACGAACTCTATGCCGACGGTACTCTGCAAAGAATTTCCCGGACCGTTTTTGGAACAGATGTTGTTTCTTCGGTAAGGTAAGGAACTGCGCAAAAGGCCGGGTTTTGCCCGGCCCTGGGATATTGACGTAAAGGAAATATACGTGCAAAAAGTCCTTGGCTGGATACCGCCCTTGCTGGACGGGGCCAGGATCACCATCTCGCTGACCGTCGTTGCGGTTTCCGCGGGGCTGATCATGAGCCTCTTTCTGGCGCTGGGCAAAATGTCAAAGAAAGCATGGCTTAACAGGCTGTGTTCAGGCTATGTTTTCTTTTTCCGGGGAACGCCGCTCCTCATGCAGCTCTATTTTATCTACTACGGCCTCCCCCAGATAACACCGTTTCTGACGATCAACAACCGTTTTATGGCCGCCTTCATCGCCTTTGGACTCAACTCCGCGGCCTACTGTGCGGAGATAATCCGGGCGGCCATTCAGTCCATCGACAAGGGCCAGTTCGAGGCTTCCAGGGCGCTCGGCATGAGTTATGCACAGACCATGCGCCTTGTGATTGTGCCTCAGTCCATCAGACGGCTCATCCCGCCGGTGGGTAACGAATTCATCATGGTGCTGAAAGATGCGTCCCTGGTTTCCATCATCGCGCTTACCGATATAACCAAGGTTACCCGTTCTATTTCGTCGTCTACAGCTTCGGCGATGGTGTATATTCCGGCGATGATACTCTACCTCATCATTCCCGCGGTATTTACCTATGTCTTTCACAAACTGGAAAAGAAATATTCGATTTATGAATAATACGGATTATGAATAATACGGAGCCTGTCCATGTCAATGATTAAAACAGAAGGAGTGTGCAAGTCCTTTGGGTCTCTCCGGGTTCTCAGGGATGTGTCTCTCACCGTGGAACAGCAGGAAGTGGTCTGCATCATCGGGCCTTCCGGCGCGGGAAAGTCCACCTACCTGCGCTCGCTTAACCGGCTTGAGGCCATAGACGACGGCAAAATCTACATAGAGGACAAACTTCTCTTTGACTGCAAAGACGGGGTGAACCATGTAAAGATGCATGCCCAGGAGAGGCACGCATCCCTCCTGGAAGTCGGCATGGTTTTCCAGCGTTTCAACCTTTTTCCCCACAGGACGGTGATTGAAAATGTATGCATGGCTCCCACCCATGTGCGGAAGATTCCCGAAAAAGAAGCCAGGGAAAAGGCGAAGGCCCTCATCGAAAGGGTAGGGCTGGGGGACAAGACCGACTCATATCCCAGCCAGCTTTCAGGCGGTCAGCAGCAGCGGGTTGCCATTGCCAGGGCTCTTGCCATGGAACCCAAGATAATGCTCTTTGACGAACCAACCAGCGCGCTTGACCCGGAACTTGTGGGGGAAGTTCTTTCGGTAATGAAGAGTCTTGCAGGCGCCGGTATGACTATGCTGGTGGTAACCCACGAAATGAGTTTTGCAAAAGAAGCCGCGGACAGGGTAGTCTTTATGTACGATGGGGCGATTCTCGAAATAGCCCCTCCCAAAGAGATTTTTAGTAAACCGGTCAACGATAGAACCCGGCAGTTTTTGCAGAGTGTACTTTAGGAACTGCGCAAGAATAAAATGCTCTGCATTTTATTCTAATTGCTCACGCAATAAGGAAATAACATGACCAACCGGTCATGTTATTTCTGCGCAGATCCTTAGCACTTATAAGTTTCTTAAGGGTGCAATTTGAGAGTCTGCTTTATCAGCGTCGTCAGGGTCTTCAGTTTTTCGTCAAACTTATCCGCCATGGGGATGGAGATCAGCACATCCCGCCGTTCCCGTTCAAGCCAGCGGTAGAACCGTTCCCGGATTTCCAGGTTCGTCCCCGGCGCGGAAACGATCCGGACAAGCTGAACCATCTCGTCCCTGGAGAACATGATCCAGTCGTTGTTGTAGACGATATAGTAGCTGCTCCCGCTGTCGCTTCCCTCCAGGCGGAAGCTGTCCCCCCGGGCCGGTTTAGCCGCCGGCCCGAATCCGGCCAGGGTCTTGTTAAGTTCCTCCGCCTGCATATTGTAGAGGTGCACACGGGCCTGTTCGATGAGAAAGGAGAGACCCTCCGCATCCAGTTGCGGGATAAGGGAACGCAGCTCCCGGGCCAGAGCGTCCCGTCCGTCCTCCGCCTTGCCCGCCGCCGGAACGGGCTTTTTCTTTGAAGCCGCGGCTTTTTTGTCCGGTTTTGCCGCGGCCGGCGTTCCGTTTTTTTTCTTTGCGTTTGCCATACCTAAAGTATAGTCCCTGCGCAAAAAAACGCCCGTTTCGAATGGCCTTTCCTGAAATAATGACCGGCCCCTGCGTTACCGGCCCGGCCCGTGGAGTTTCCGCCTTCCAGACTGCGGCTCCTGTTCAAAGTATGCAAGGAAATCTGCTTTATTCTTTTGCGGAATAGTGATATACTGATAGACAGGGAGAAAAACATGATCTTTACAGACCGGAATATGGAGGACGGAAGTAGAATGGGCAAACAGCATTTTGAAGGACCGGCTATTACCCCGGAAAGTGTATGTAAAAGGCTTGCAAGATCCAAGATATATTTTGCGGAGCTTGTTATGAAAAATTCATTTGGTTTGGGTATTCTCATTTTGTTTTCTATATCGTTGCTGAATTCCTGTGCAGGCAGCAATGCTTCTCAAGCCGGTAATCGTAATGATCATCAGGCTGTTTCATCCACTTCTATAGGAATATACCATGACGATGAAAGGATTTTGTTGGAAGCAAGTTTTGTAAACGCTGTGAACAGATGGCTGCACAGGTATTCTCCACGGATGATAATTCAAGGCGATGCTTACGTGAAAATGCAGGTGAAATATGACTACCTCTATGACCTTGAACTCTTTATTAAAGATAATAGGTATGAAATTGTTGTAACATTCAGCCAGCCGGGGCGGCGGCCATTGGATGCCCAGGAGGATGCGGTGCACCTGTCCACCGGACTGCTTAAAGTGATGGAAGATTATATAAAAAATAGATCACAATCACGTAACGGAAGATAAAACCACAGGAGAGGATGTAAATGTCCCGAAAACTATTCATGGTTGTATTTATCGCATATTTTCTGATTGGCTGTGCATCAATGCAGGCGAATAAAAAGCTGAATGAATCTCCTGAGGATGTTGCAAGGGGAGATCCGGTAAATAATATATTGGTAAAAGAATATTTACAAAATGTCCTGATCGCGCCTGAAGGCCGTGAGCTAAGGGTATATACAAGAAGAGCGTTTTCCTCCGACAATAAAAAGAATTTTTTTATGTTTCATATGTTCTATGCATATTTTAAAGATAATCAAATGGAACATACGCTTGTTTTTACCGATACACCTAAAGGCTCAGAGCTTAATGGATGCTGGATGCTTGACGCCCCTACAGACCTAGAGTCTTACAATCTCTTTTTAAACACACCGGAAAATCCATGGGAAGTAGAAGAGTATCAAGATTCTAAAGGGCGAAGAGATTTAGACATGGAATTGACGACAAAAAGCATTCTGAAAAGGATGGATAAAGGGTATACATTTTTTGGTCCCGCAAGCATCAGAAATTTACCCTGGTATCATTTATTATGGATAACTTTAATTCCTCCCCTGTTTTCCCCGGAAATGCTGATGCTTTTTTCGATACATAAAGATAATTGTACGTCTGCAATATTGGAAACAATTGTATTTAAAGACGATTGATATGGTAAAGAACCCCAGGGTACCGGCATTTACTTTCAACGGTATATGGTATTCCGGGGGATTTAGTATAAAGTCCCTTAAAAAAAGGAGGAGTTTAACATGGCTGAAACAGTTCTTGAAAGTTCGCAGAAACAGGAGAGCCGCAGCTACGTTACCGTAGTCGTCGGCTTTATGATTTTCGCGCAGTTCTTCGGAGCGGGCAACCTGATCTTCCCGCCCTTCCTCGGATTTGCCGGGGGAAGCAGATGGGTAGCCGGCTTCATATTCTTCTTTATCTTTGACGTGATTCTCGGCGTCATGGGGCTCGCCGCTTCCGGCAAATTCCCGCAGGTCGAGATTGGCGCTTATTATCGTCCGGGCAGGATGTTCATGCTCATTACCGGTGCGATCGGCGTCTTTATCACCTCGGCCCTCGTCGTGCCCCCGCGCGCGGCGCTCACGTCCTATGAAGTGTTTCTGCGGCCTATTATGGCGGGCGGCTTCGGGAACGTTCAGCCGGCCTCGGGTCTTCATGTGCCGGCCCTCATCTTCCTGTTTGTCTACTTCGGGCTTGCGACCCTCTGTGCGATACGGTCGTCGAAGGTCGTCGACATTATGGGCAGGTTCCTCACGCCGGCGCTGCTCGCCGTGCTTATCGTGCTCATCATCGTGGGTCTTGTGACCATGCACTCTACGGGCATCAGGGACGAAGTCTATCCGACTTCGTCGCCGGGTCTTATCGCGTTCGGCGTAGCGCAGGGATTGCAGACCTTTGACGGACCGACCGGAACGCTCGTCGCGATCATCATCCTCGTCAACCTGCTCGGCAGGGGAATTACCAGGATTGGAGAGCAGACCAGGACGATCATCAAGTCCGGCTTCGTGGCGGCGATTTGTCTCGGCATCATCTACATCGGTCTCGCCTTGCTCGGCGCCTTCTATTCGAATGATCCCTTCCTCATGACCATGTACGCGGAGAACGGCGGTATCGACCAGACCTATCTGCTCAACTACATCCTCAGCAACACGCTGGGACTGGGCGGCACGGTAATCTTCGGTCTTGCGATCCTGCTTGCGACCTTCACGACCGCGCTCGGCTGCCTGGGCCTCGCGTCCGAATTCTTCAGCAGTATTTCCGGCCGCAAAATCAGTTATAAAACGGGCGTGCTCGCTTACGCGATTATCGGGTTTATCGTCGCGGTGATCCTGTCCACGACACCGTCCGGCGTACAGACTCTGCTGAACCTGACCCTGCCCTTCCTGCTGATCACGATGCCGATAACGGTTGTCCTCATCGTCCTCAATCTGTTCTCGGAAAAGATCGGGAACGACAACGTATACAGGGGAGCGGCCATAGCCGCGGGTATATGGGGCCTCGCATACGGCATCGCCTACGTTGACGCTTTCACGCTCGGTCATGGGTTCGGCGTGTATTCCAGCAGTTGGTTCAACGTGTTCTTCGGCCCGTGGAACTTCATCTACACCTTGACAGGCGATCTCGGATACATCATCCCGTCCATCATCGGCGCCGTCATCGGCGCCTTCATCAGGAAGGGCGGTTACTCGGAGCGTCCCTATCTGCGTGAGCACGCGGGCGACGAAACTTTCGATTATGCGGCCCTGAAAGCCAGGAAGGCTGCGGCCGGAGGACAGCGCTGATTCGTTGCGAAGGGTACATACCCCGGTACTCCGCCGGCGGTGTTTACAATGAAGGCGAAGGATATTCCTTTGTCTTCTTATCGTCACAAAAGGGGGAAGGGAATGAGTGATGTCCTGCACGAAATATTCAAGGATTACGAAAGCGCCTCATGGCTGAGGCATGCCGGGCAGGAACCTTCGCCGGAAGCACGGAAGCGCATGCAGGAACTGCAGGAGTTGATGAAGGATTATCCGATGGCGCCCGGCAACGAGCTTACATATCTCGACGACAGTACGCCGGAGGGCCTCACGCGCGAAGACATCGACGCCCCTCACGGTCTGTATATGTATCACTACGAGCCCCTGGGCAAGGATTCTGCCGAGGACAGGATAATCTACTATGTCCACGGCGGCGGCTTCATGCGCGGCAACAAATACTGGTGCCGCACAAATGCGATCCTCCAGGTGAAAAACTTCGGCCTTCCCGTCTATGCGTGTGAATATCGCTACATCCCCGAGCACAAATACCCGAAAGCCGTCGACGACGTGGAATGGGGCTGGAACCATCTGGTGAACGATCTCGGCTTCGACCCGGAGAAGATCATCATTACGGGGGAGTCGGCCGGCGGGACTTATGAGATGTCTCTCATGCTGAGGCTCAAGAAACAGGGCAGGAAATTGCCGGCGGGCTGCATCTGCATTTCGGGAATGCTTGATATATCGACCGGGAGCCCGTCCTACAGTCTCAACAAGGGCATCGATCCGGTGTTCTCCATTGACTTTAAGGCGGTACTTCTCCCGATCTATCTTGATGATGTTTCCATGGTGTATGATCCCGAAGTTTCTCCCAGGTACGGGGACTTTACGGGCTTCCCCGATACGATATTCTTTGCGGATGATACGGAGGTCTTTGTTTCGGACGCGCTCATCGCGGCGGACAAGCTGCATAAGCTCGGCATCCGCACCGAGGTCTACATAACGCACGGGCTCACGCATTGCTATGCCTTTGAACTTCCCGAACTGCCGGAATCACAAACGTGTTACAAACGCATAAGGGAGTTTTTCGGATTTTCATACGATTGATTCGCAGGTATATCCGGAATGTGCATGCCATGTATCAGGCCAGGCCTAAAGAAAAGTCGCCGGTTATTTTGAAACGTGCGCCGTCACGGACAAGTTCCAGTCTGCGGCCGGGAAAGTAGGCGGGGAGTTTCCGTTTGATGAAGGCCGCGG
>JAIRNJ010000296.1 GCA_031258115.1 Treponema sp.
ACAAGGGAACCGCCATCGAAGACATCCAGTTCTATCAGAAGCAGTTCCGGGTCGTGCTCCGCAACTGCGGCGTGATCGATCCTGAAAATATTGATGAATACATCGCCCGGGAAGGTTATGCGGGCCTTGAAAAAGTTCTTTTTAACTGGGCTCCCGAACAGATCGTCGAAGAGGTAAAGATCTCCGGGCTCCGGGGCCGCGGCGGGGCCGGTTTCCCCACATGGCTCAAGTGGGATCTGGCCCGCACGGCCCATGGAGACATCAAATATGTCATCTGTAACGCCGACGAGGGAGACCCCGGCGCCTACATGGATCGTTCCACGATTGAAGGCGATCCCCATTCGGTCATTGAGGGAATGATCACCGCAGGCAAGGCAATCGGGGCCAACCAGGGTTTTGTCTACATCCGCGCCGAGTATCCTCTGGCGATTGAACGGCTCAAGATTGCGCTGGAACAGGCCAGGCAGTACGGCCTTGTCGGAAAGAATATTCTGGGTTCCGGTTTTGATTTTGATATTGAAATACGTCTGGGCGCCGGGGCCTTTGTCTGCGGCGAAGAGACGGCCCTTATCAAGTCTGTCGAAGGGAACCGCGGCATGCCTGTTCCCAAGCCCCCATTCCCTGCCAACAAGGGACTGTGGCAGCGGCCCACGATCATCAACAACGTGGAAACCCTGGCCAATATTCCCGTGATCACCTCCAAAGGCGGCGCATGGCTTGCCAAAATCGGAACTGAAAAATCCAAGGGAACGAAGGTCTTTGCCCTTACCGGCAAGATAAAGAATTCGGGCCTTGTGGAAGTTCCCATGGGAACCACCCTCCGGGAGATCATTTTCGAGATCGGCGGCGGCATCAAGGGAGGCAAGAAGTTCAAGGGTGTGCAGACCGGCGGCCCTTCGGGCGGTATTCTCACCGATGCGGTGCTGGATACTCCCATCGACTATGAAAGTCTCACCGCCAACGGGTCCATGATGGGTTCAGGCGGCATGATCGTCATGGACGAAGACGACTGTGTGGTGGATGTGGCCCGTTTCTACATGGAGTTCTGTGTGGACGAGAGCTGCGGCAAGTGTTCCCCCTGCCGTATCGGTACTACCCAGATCCTCAATCTGCTGGAAAAAATTGCCAACGGCAACGGAGAAGAAAACGATCTGGAAAGACTTGAAACCATCGGCAAGGCCATGTCAAAGGCTTCCCTCTGCGCCCTGGGGCAGACCGCTCCCAATCCTGTCCTGTCTACCATCAAAAATTTCCGGAAAGAATACCTGGAGCACATCAATGACAAAAGCTGCCGTGCGGGCAAGTGTAAGAAGCTTGTACGCTTCACGATTGATTCCGCCAAGTGTATCGGCTGCGGCGCATGCGCCAAGAAATGCCCGGCAAACTGTATCACCGCGGAGGATGCTTCCAGGTATCCGGACAAGAAGCGGCCGCCTTACCGTATCGATCAGGCTGCCTGTCTCAAGTGCGGCGAATGTTTCAAGACCTGTAAATTCGGCGCAATTTCCAAGAAATAAGCGGAGGAGTGAAAAACCATGGTTAACATAAAGATAAACGGCAAGCCTCTTCAGGTTGAAGATGATATGACGATCCTGGAAGCGGCAAAGTTGGTGAATGTAAAGATTCCCACCCTCTGCTACAACCCGGATCTGCCTCCCTGGGCTTCCTGCGGGATCTGCATTGTGCGTACCGCGGGCCCCGGCTCTCCCCGTATGGCACGGGCCTGTACCACCCAGGTGGCGGAGAACATGGATATCGTTACCCACGATCCGGAGATTATCGCTACCCGGCGCACGGTGCTGGAACTTATTCTCAGTAACCACCCGGCCGACTGTCTTCAGTGTCCCCGGAACGGGAATTGCGAACTGCAGACTTTGGCCGCCGAATTCGGCATTCGGGAACTGCCCTTCAGGCATATTGCCAACGGGCTTCCCATAGACGACAGTAACCCTGCCATCGTGCTCAATCCGGAAAAGTGCATCCGCTGCGGCCGCTGTGTAAAGGTCTGTCAGGAGATGCAGAATGTCTGGGCTCTGGAATTCCTGGGCCGCGGTATCAAAGGCCGCATTGCCAGCGCCGCGGATACTCCCCTGGGGGAAAGCCCCTGCATCAAGTGCGGTCAGTGCGCCGCTCACTGCCCGGTCGGGGCCATCTACGAACGGGATGACACTCCCAAGGTCTGGAAGGCCCTGCTGGATCCCGAGACCCACGCCGTGGTGCAGATCGCTCCGGCAGTCCGGGTTGCTCTTGCGGAAGAATTCGGCCTGCCTCCCGGAACGGTCTTTACCAAAAAGATCTACGCCGCCCTGCGGCGTCTGGGATTCAAGACGGTCTTTGACACCAACTTCTCCGCGGATCTCACCATCATGGAAGAGGGCTCGGAACTGGTGAAGCGGCTCACCCAGGGCGGCGAGATTCCCCTTATCACAAGCTGCTGCCCTGCCTGGGTAGATTATATGGAGAAGTATTACAGCGACATGATTCCCAATTTCTCCACGGCAAAGAGTCCCCAGCAGATGATGGGCGCCATGATCAAGACCTACTGGGCCGGAAAGGCCAATGTCAATCCGGATAAGGTCTATTCTGTTTCCGTAATGCCCTGTACCGCCAAGAAATGGGAAACGCACCGGAATGACGACATGAAGAGCGCCGGCCATGGTTACGATGTGGATATTTCCATTACCACCAGGGAACTTGCCAGGATGATCAAGCAGGCCGGCATTGAAATTCTCAAACTTGAGGATGAGGAAGCCGACAATCCCCTGGGCCCCTATACCGGCGCGGGTACAATCTTCGGCGTTACCGGGGGAGTTATGGAAGCCGCCGTCCGTTCCGCATTCTTCCTTGTTACCAAAAAGGAACTGGGAGATGTGAACTTCAAACCCGTCCGGGGTCTTGAGGGTGTCAAGGAAGCGGAAGTTGACTTCCGGAACGGTACAAAGATCCGTATCGCGGTGGCCCATCAGATGGGGAATATCGCCGCAGTCCTGGACAGGATACGGGCGGCCAAGGCAGCCGGTGAGGAAACCCCCTACCACTTTGTGGAGGTCATGGCATGCCGGGGCGGCTGTATCGGCGGCGGCGGACAACCCTACGGTTGTACCGACGAGATCCGCAAACAGCGCAGCGCCGGTATCTATACCGACGACGAGAAGAGCCAGCTTCGCTGTTCACACCAGAATCCTTTTATCCAGCAGGTGTACAAGGAGTTTCTGGGAGAACCCAACGGGCATAAGGCCCACGAACTTCTTCACACGAAATATGAGGCTTTAGCCCTCTATTCGAAATAATATTGGAGGTCAATATGGAAAAACTGTTCAGGCTCAAGGAGCACGGTACGACAGTTCAACGGGAACTCGTAGCGGGGCTCACCACTTTCCTCACCATGGCTTACATCTTGATTGTCAATCCCAATATGCTGGGGAGTATCGGTAACGGCATGACGCCGGGCGCGGTTTTTACCGCAACTGCCATTGCAAGCGCCATCGCCACTCTGGTCATGGCCTTTGCGGCCAATCTGCCCGTAGCTCTGGCGCCGGGCATGGGGCTCAATGCCTTCTTTACCTTTACCGTCGTTTTCGGCCTGGGGTATCCCTGGCAGATTGCCCTGACGGCAGTTTTCCTGGAAGGCATCCTCTTTGTCATTCTTTCCTTCTTTAATGTCCGGGAAGCAATTATCAAGGCAATTCCGGTGAATCTTAAAAAGGCCGTAGCGGTTGGTATCGGCCTCTTTATTGCCCTGATTGGTTTTGCCAATGCGGGCATCGTGGTAGGCGACAGCGGTACCATCGTGGGCCTGGGGAACCTTGGTTCCGGCTCCCCGCTTCTGGCGCTTCTGGGGCTTATCATTATCATCGTGCTCTATACGGTGAAGGTACCCGGCGCGATTCTGATCGGAATCCTTTTAACCACCGTCATCGGTATTCCCCTGGGAGTTACTACTGTTCCCGAAGGCTGGTCTCCCATCGGTCATCCTGACTCTCCTCTCCTCTTCCAGTTTGATTTTTCTTCGATTTTAAGCTTCCAGTTTTTTACCGTTTTCTTTACCTTCCTCTTTGTGGATATCTTTGACACTGTTGGTACTCTGGTCGGGGTTTCTACCCAGGCAGGATTGATCAACAAAGACGGTGAAATTCCCCGGGTCAAACAGGCTCTTCTTGCCGATGCCATAGGAACAGTGGCGGGCGCCGCCCTGGGCACCTCCACGGTTACAAGTTATGTGGAATCCACCGCAGGCGTTGCCGCAGGCGGACGCACGGGCCTTACCGCCCTGTCAACAGGCGTTCTGTTTCTGCTGGCCCTGCTGTTTTCGCCCCTCTTCCTCCTTATTCCCGGAGCGGCTACCGCTCCCGCGCTGATCTTTGTCGGCTTCCTCATGATGCGGCCGGTAGCGGATATTGATTTCTCCGATCCCACGGAAGGCATACCCGCATTCCTTGCCATCGTCATGATGCCCTTCGCCTACAGCATTGCGGAAGGTATTGTGTACGGAGTTATCTCCTATGTACTCCTCAAGATCGTTACCGGCAAGTTCAAGGATATTACCGTAGTGGCCTGGGTACTGTTTGTCATATTCGTTCTGCGTTTCTTCATTAAATAGTGTCTGTCCGCAAAGTCGGTTACTTTGCGGACAGACCTTGCATTTGCATACGCAAATGCGGTTTTTAAGGTAGTCTGTCTATAATGTGTCTACATTATAGACAGACACTAAATAAGGGGACTGCATCGTGAAAAAGATCTTTGTCAATTTTGCAAAGTATAACCAGGAGGCGGATGAGAAGATCATCTCCATTTTGGGCAAGATGGAAAACGCCGAAAGGGTAAAAAACCGCAAGAGTTACTACAAAAGCCTTGCGGGCCTTGTTTCCCACATCGCCGGCGGGACTTCTTACATGCTCAGCCTTGCCGCTCAGGCGGTAAGCGGAAACGCGGAAGCGCAGAAAGCCCTTGCGCCCCTGAAAAAAATCGAACTCCCCCAGGGCGGGATCGATGAAGAGGGCTGGAAGAAAATCCTTAGCGCCGTGAAGACTGCGGACAAAGCCTATACAGCTTTTGCCGAAGCCCTCAGGGACGAGGATTTTTCCGCCCTGGTGAAGCTTGACTGGTATGGCGGTAAGCCTGCCGCAGTACCTCTCTATTTTATGCTGCAGTCGATTGAGACCCACGGAACCCACCACCGGGGGCAGATTTCCCAGATCCTCGACGAACTCAAGATTGATAACGATTATTCAGGGATCAATGCGAAATTCCTCAAGGCGTGACCATGGAAGCCGGGACGGGGGAGGGCTGCCATGCCCGAAACGGCCCGGCTTTGCGGGGGTAAATACAATAGAGTTGTTCAATAAAGAAGTTATTGAACAACTCTAATAAGACTATTATGTTATGATGAGTAGATGAAAGCCGCAAAAACAGTTCTTTTTAATGTACCGGGCCGCAGGTTGCCCAATGATAATATCGAAAGGTATTTTACCCGGTACGAAAAAAATACAGATAAATACCGGGAACCGTTCATTCAAAAATATCCCTTTGATTCGGTTTTTCCTCTTGATATTTTTGCCGATGCTTATTTAACATATCCCTTCCATTGGCATAAATATATTGAAATGATCCATGTCCTGAGAGGCAGGATGACGGCATCGCTCAACGGTGTTATATATAAACTCGGGGAAGGGGATATTTTTGTCGTTAATTCAGATATGATTCACGGTTATTTTGACGGAGGCCCTGAAACCTATGCCTTGACAATGATTTTCGGCCTCGATCTTTTTGAACAGTCCCTGGCCGATCTCTACGACCCGGTAAGTCATGCCGTTGTATTTGGCAGGAAAGTAAAAATTACCGAGAATGAAGATCCCCTCATTCAGCCTGAATTATCGAATATATTTTTGGCAATATATAAAGAATTTGCCTCTAAAAAAGACGGATACAGGATAGCGATAAAAAGAAAGCTGTATGAGATGGCCCTTCTTTTTCTGCGGGATATTTCGCCGGAGCAGAATGTTCAAACTTCAAAGCTGAACCAGAATTATCCCGCGCTGGAACGTATCTTTTCGTATATTTATCAGCATTATGATAATCCGGATCTGAGTCTGGAAAAAGCGGCAACCAATACGTATTTGAGCAAATTTTATTTTGCCAGGTTTTTCAGGGAAAGGACGGGAATGACCTTTCATACGTACCTTTCAAAGTACCGGATAAACCGGGTACAGGAATTGCTGCAGGAAACGGATGATCCCATTACCGACATAGCCTATAATTGCGGGTTCGCCAGCATTAAGACTTTTAACCGCTTGTTTAAATTGTATACCGGCGTTTCGCCCTCTGATTACCGGAGGGGCCCGGGCAAGGGCAATATTTGAGGAATTGAGTGCAATAATTGGCCAGTTGAAAAACAAAATCCATGGTGGAATATTAATGTATTTGGCACAGGAGGTATTTTCCACAGATGGAGATTCAGCGTTCATTACGTATAGTCAGGCAAAGGCAGATTAGAAGCGCCGCTTTATTTTTTTTATTTCCCGCCATGATTTTTCTGGTTGTTTTTATTGTATATCCCATTATACGATCCGTTATTACAAGTTTTATGGACTGGAACGGCATGGGCCGTAAACAGGTTTTTACTGGTCTTGTAAACTGGATGCGGCTTGTAACCGACCGGAGCTTCTGGGTTGCCTTTAGAAACAATGTAACGATTATGTTTCTTTCACTTATTTTCCAGGCGCCTTTCGCAATGGCCCTGGCTACCTTTCTTGATGTTACCGGCAGGAAGGGTTTTGTGTTTAAAATAATCTGGTTTCTCCCTTATCTTATTTCTTCCGTGGCGGTGGGTGTTTATTTCCGGTTTGCCCTGGATGCTAATTATGGCATCATTGCGTCATTCTCAAAATTAATGGGTGGCGGCGCGGTGGATCTTTTGGGCAATTCAAATACCGCACTTTATACCGTTATCGGCGTTATTTGCTGGCAGTACATTCCCTTCTTCATGATTCTTTATTTGGCCGCCTACGGGACGATTCCCGTTGAATTATATGAAGCTGCAAGTATAGACGGCGCTACAAGGAATCAGTATTTTTGGCGAATTTCACTTCCCCTGCTGAGGCCGACTATTATCAGCGGCATGACTGTATCGATTATTGGTTCGTTAAAGTATTTCGATTTGATTTTTGTCATGACCGGCGGAGGTCCGGCGGGTTCTACGGAATTAATGTCTACACTGATGTATAAGACATCTTTTATGAAATTCAATATGGGTTATGGCGCTACCATTGCCTGTGCTATGTTCATATTAATCAGCGTTATTGCATTGTTGACTGTTGTTACCCTGAACAAAAAAACGGAGATATAGGCATGAAAAATAACACTAAACCTCGTTTTTCTATTCTGTGGTGCCTGGCTGTTTTTTTTGCCCTTATATGGCTCATTATCGCGGGAGGGCCTTTTTATTATCTTATCATAATCTCCCTGAAAGGTCAGGCCGATTTTTTGAACGGGAACCTGTTTGGCCTGCCTGAGGCGTTGCATTTGCAGAATTTTACCGATCTGCTAAACGGCGATTTTAGAAATTATTTTTTTAATAGTGTTATTGTCCTGGTTATATCCCTGGGTCTGTTATTGATCGTCAGTTCTTTTGCGGCGTATCCCCTTGCAAGAATGAAATTTCGTTTAAGAAAACCGGTTTTTTCCCTTGTGGTAGCGGCCATGTCCATACCTATCCATATTACGTTAATACCACTGTTTAGCATGATGATTGGAATAAGATTGTACGATACTCTTTTTGCCCTGGTAGGGCCTTATGTGGCCTTTAATCTGCCAATGTCGGTTTTTATTTTGACTGCTTTCATGCGGGGAATATCCTCGGAAATGGAAGAAGCTGCGGAAATAGACGGATATGGGAAACTTGGTATTTTTTTCAAAATTATATTTCCCTTATCCAAGCCTGGCCTTGCAACATTGGCAATCTACAATGGCGTTGTTATTTGGAATGAATTCAGTTTTGCGATGATCCTGACTCAAAGTCCCGCGGTTCGCACATTGCCCCTTGGGGTATATGCCTTTAGAACGGAGCATACAATTAATATACCCATAACCATGGCTTTTTTGCTTCTGGCATCTCTTCCGATGATCCTCTTTTATATTTTTGGTCAGGACAAGCTGATTAAAGGCATGATGGCGGGCGCCGTTAAGGGATAAATAAGGATAATTTTTGAGGTGTTTTAGGCAATTATTTAGAAGCATCTAAACATAATTACTGGCAAAGTTATTTATCAGTCCTTTCCGGCAGGAATTCGGACTGAAAACCAATTTTATCCGGAGGATTTTATGAAGAAGACAAAAACATTGTTTGGTGCATTGCTGTTTCTTGTTTCTATCACAGGCCTGGTTTTTGCCGGCGGCGGCGCACAAAGGGGCGGTTCGGCGAAGACGCTGGAACTCTGGCATACAGATACTACCCATCCTGAAATATATCAGGGAGCGGTGGACCGTTTTTTAAAGAACAATCCCGATTTCAAAGTGAATGTTTCTTATCTTGACGCTGATTCTTATGAACAAAAGCTCGCGATTGCGATGAATTCGGGTATTTTACCGGATGTTTTTCTTTCGTGGGCCGGGGGTAAGATGTATTCCTATGCGGATGCCGGACTTATCACGGATATGACTCCCTATATGAACGCCAATAATTATAGGAACAGATTCCTTGATGCCTCTATATCAGTGGCTTCGTATAATGGAAAAATCTGGGGCGTTCCGGCCGGTTCTGTTCAGGTTTGTGCAGTATTCTATAATAAAGAGATCTTTGCCAAGTACAATCTTCAGCCTCCCAATACGCTGACGGAATTTGAAGCTCTCTGTGATAGTCTTGTACAAAATAATATTACTCCATTTGCTCTGGCAAATAAGTCCAGATGGCCCGGGTCTATGTATTTTATGTATTTTGCCACCCGCTATGCGGGGGTGGAACCCTTTTCGAATGCATTGGAGGGAAAAGAGAGTTTTACCCACCCTGCTTTCGTTTACGCCGGAAAAAAAATCCAGGAGTGGGTGAATAAAAAATACTTTATCGAAGGCTATAACAGTCTGGATGTTCAGATCAATCAGGACTATCAGGCCATGTTTAGGGGTGACGCCGCTATGGTTGTAATGGGAAGTTGGATAGTTGACACCCTACAGAGCCAGAATCCTGATTTCTTGAAAAAGTTAGGGGTATTTATGTGGCCAAGAGACGAATCGGGGGTTAATAACGCCGATGCGGTTGTAGGCGTTGTAGGAAATAACCCCTGGCATGTGTCCCAGAGCTGTAACAACAAAGACAAAGCCTTTGAGCTGATTACATCTCTGGTAGGTGATGAGGTTATAAAAGAGAGGGCAAAGACGGAGATTCCTCCCATTAAAGGCCTGAGTATCTCTGATCCGACTAACCAGGAACTTCTGAAAAAAATAGAACAGGCAAAGGGGATTCAGCTTTGGTACGATCAATCCCTGTCCCCGGAAGTATCCGAAGTTCATAAGGATACCTGTCAGGAAATTTTTGGCCTTACAATGACACCCGAAGCAGCGGCACAGAAATTACAGGAAGCCCAGGAACGATATCTCAGGAGTAGATAGGGTTAAAGAGAACCTTGCTTAGGGTTCTGGAAATTTTCTAAAGGAAACCTCTAAAAACTGAAGTTTTGGAGGTTTCCTTACCCTAAATATGATTTCTCATAATTTTTAATCATTGCTTTTTAGGAGAGAGAATTTTGTGCGGTATGTTAATTTTGATGTAATCAGTAATAATCTAACAAAGTTTTGGAATCACGAGTACATAGGCAGATGTGTTGTACGGATTACCGCTCCTAAAAAGAAGCATCCTCTTCCAGAGCCACAAAATTATGAAGATCTGGTAAAAATTTGGACCAATGGTGAAGAAATCCTTAAGCGAAACCGGACGATTTTTGAAAATACCTATTTCCTTGGTGAGGCTTTTCCATTAATTAATTTAAATTTGGGTGCGGCGGGACACGCGGGGTATTTTAATAATATTACCTATAAGTTTGCAGATACGGTCTGGTTTTTTCCGATTGATGATGAAGAGGAACTCGTTTTTTCGAAGGATAATTTTTTCTATAAAACCACCATAGTCATAGCGCGATATTTGTGTAATGAAAACCCCGGTGAATTTATCGTGTCCATGCCGGATATCAGTGGAAACATAGATGCTCTGGCGCATCTGCGGGGCAGTGAAAATGTTATGATCCGTATGGCAACGGAGCCCGATAGGGTCAAAAATGAATTAAAGCTTATTCAAATTTCCTGGGAAGCCATGATTTCTGAGGTGTTTGATATTGTTAAGGAAAACAATTACGGCGGTGCTTCCATCGGATGGATGGGTACCTATGCGAAGGGATTACATTCTCAACTGCAGTCCGATATGTCGGTCATGCTCTCGCCTGAATATTTTGATGAATTTGTATTTGATGAGCTTAAAAAACAGGCTGATTTTTTGGAGTTTCCCACGTATCATCTTGATGGTATAGAACAGATTCGGCATTTGGATAGAATTCTTTCTATCGAAAAAATAAAAATGATACAGTATACCTGTGTAGCAGGCCAGCCTTCACCATTGGAGAAACTGGATGTTTTGCGTAAAATTCAGCAAAGCGGTAAATTGCTGTTATTGATTATCAGGCCCGAATGGCTGAAAGGCTTGCTCGAAAATTTATCCGCCAAGGGTTTGTTTCTTAAAATTGAGGCGGATAGTATTGAAGAAGCGGACAATTTGTTTAAGCTTGTCCGGGATTATAGTATGATACGTTAGGGAATAGGAATGACCATAACCGAAAGAAAACAGCGCTGGTGCGATTTTTATGAAGGCAGGCAGAGGACGGTGATTCTCGTCGAACAGGATTTCGGTCCCGCTCCTTTTCCGGGTCCCGAAAACC
>JAIRNJ010000009.1 GCA_031258115.1 Treponema sp.
GCCCGGTTCTTTTTTACGGCGCTAGATGCCTCTGTAAACCGGGACAAGGGGGAATTCTACGCTTTTTTGGGTTCCCTTGAAATGCCGGAAGTCCACCGTCATCTGATCCGGAACACGAGTCCCGAGGCTATCGCCGAAAGGTCTCCCGATGCGGGGGAATCGGAGATGCGTCAGACGGCTTTCAAGGCCATGGAGGATGCCATCGCCGAAATATCCGAGCAGCAACGGAATGCCATGTACTTTGACGCCCGTTCCCTTAGCTGCCTCAAGGAGCTTTCCTCTTTTCTTTTTGACCGGGTGCTTGTGGCCTTTGGTTTTGAACCCAGCACGGGGGGCCAGGTCTGTTCAGCCAATGTAGTCAGGGAGCAGCTTATCACTCTCAACAATCTCCTCTATTCCCTCAGGGAGCCGCCGCCCCTTACCCTGCTGGAGTCTCTCTTTGTCTTCGTGCTTCAGGACAGAATTGCCGAACAGGGCTTTGATATTAACCAGGAAATGAGAAGTCTTATCTCCAAGGCGGAGATCTCACTGGCGGCCGTCAGGACTTTTAATCAGCGGGTGCCTCTCACTCTGATTCTCCGCTGTGCGGGAAGGGATATGTCCCTCATTTCCAGGGCTATTTCCGGCGGGGAGGAGTGGTTTGCCGTGTACCGGGAATACTGGAAGCGCCATATTGAAGCCCTCTTTGCCGAATACATGCGGAACCGCCGCCACATGGATCTGATCCGTTCCTTCGGCTATTTTTTCAAAGGTACCAACCTTAAAGTCCTCAGTAACACGGTATCCGAATCCAATCCCAACGGGCTCCCAATTACCGAAGCCTTTGCCCTTTCTTTTCTCCTTACCTTCTATTCCGCTGTCTTTATGAGGGACATAAACAGGTTCCTTCGTCCCATATTGCTGGACGGTGAATTCATTAAGCGGGAAAACCGGACTGAATTTACCGAAAGTTACAATGATCTTATCAAACTTGAGGATGATATCAGGCATTTTGAGACGAATATCTCCCCTTCCGGGGATCTGGGCAAACGTTATTTTCAGGCCCGCGGCGAAATGAGTTCCCTTCCGATAAAACGCCGCAAGATTCAGATGGTTTTGGAGGAAGCTTCGACAGAGGCCGGGGAGATCATTGACCGGACCAGGGATGCGATCAAAACCCTTATCAAAATTACAAACGGGATCCTAAAAAGCGACGGACATTACGAGTCCCTGTCCAATCTCGATAAACTGACGGGCAAGGGGCAGGCCCAAACCGCTTTTCTTAACGGCCTCAGCGATACGGTAAAGAGTTTCCAGAAAACACTGGATCTGATGGATGATATAGATGTCATGGAAAACCAGCGGAAGTAGGAGCGGGGAAATGGTCGATTTCAGGGAATACTGGCAGGGGAAAGTTGCCGGAGCGTTAAATATGATGATGAAGGAAACGGGGCAGACCGTAGAAGCGGCCAGGGTAGTTGTTGAGACGCCTCCCAAACCGGAACTGGGGGATCTGGGTTTCCCCATGTTCGGCTATGCCGGGCTTCTGCGCAAGGCGCCTGCCCGGATAGCCCAGGATCTCGCAGGGGCACTGGTGAAGGAGCAGGATCTCCGGGGAACTGTTTCCGCGGAAGGCCCCTACCTTAATGTAAAGTTTGACAGAAAATCCGCCGCGGGGGAGATTCTTGCCGCAATATTTGACGGAGAGAAAAGCTTCGGCAGGCCCAAAACTCTTGCCGGTTCCCGAATCATGGTGGAATTTTCAAGCCCCAATACCAATAAGCCTCTGCATCTGGGGCATCTGCGTAACGATGCGCTGGGAGAAAGTATCTCCAGGATTCTGGCCGCCTGTGGGGCGGAAGTCCGCAAGGTCTGCATCATTAACAACAGGGGTATCCACATCTGCAAATCCATGCTGGCCTACCAGGAACGCGGGGAAGGCAAGACGCCTGCTTCCGAAGGGATCAAGAGCGACCGTTTTGTGGGGGATTACTATGTTGAATTCAGCAGGATACTTGCCGGGGAGGAGGCGGAAAAGAAGGCGGGAACCTGGCCCCAGGGCAGGGCCGGCGCCGAGGAGAGGGCCCGGGAACTGCTGGTCAAGTGGGAAGCCGGAGACCCGGACACGGTAGCCCTCTGGGAGCTGATGAACGGCTGGACATTCCGGGGCATGCAGGAAACCTATAAACGTACCGGTATTTCATTCGATCAGTATTACTACGAAAGCGAGACCTACCTTTTGGGTAAGGATGAAGTACTCAAGGGCCTGGAGCAGGGACTCTTCTACAGGCAGGAAGACGGAGCCGTGGCAGTGGATCTCGGCGCAGAGGGGCTTGATACCAAGATCCTCCTCCGCAAGGACGGCACTTCAATCTATATAACCCAGGACATAGGCCTTGCCATCAACCGTAACAGGGACTGGCCCTTTGACAGACTGGTCTATGTTGTCGGTTCCGAGCAGCAGTATCACTTTAAGGCGCTGTTTAGCATTCTAAAGAAGCTCGGTTTTGAATGGACTAAAAACCTCTATCATCTCTCCTACGGCATGGTGAATCTTCCTGAGGGCAGGATGAAGAGCCGGGAAGGTACCGTGGTGGATGCCGACGACCTCATAAACAGCCTTAAAGACATGGCTCTGCTGGAAATCCGGGAAAAAGAACGGGAAGAGGCTGTCGGGGAACCTGCCGAAGTTGCCGAAAAAATTGCCATGGGGGCGCTTCATTACTTCCTCCTGCAGGTTTCTCCGAACAGGGACATGCTTTTTAACCCACGGGAATCCCTCTCCTTTACCGGCAATACCGGCCCCTATCTGCAGTACATGGGCGCCAGAATTTCAGCCCTGCTTCGCAAGGCGGCCTCCGGGGATTCGGATGCGGGGGACAGTTCCCTTCTTACCGGGGACGCCGAATGGGAGCTTCTTAAGGTTTTGGCCGCCTACCCTGAATCGGTGACTGCCGCTGCCGCCGGTATGGATCCCTCATTCCTTACCGCCTACCTCTACGATCTGTCCAAGTCCTTCAGCCGTTTTTACCACGACTGTCCCATTCTAAACGCCGAAGACAGGGACTTGAGCCGGGCCAGGCTTAGCCTTTCCAGGGCGGTGCTCCGGGTGCTGCAGGATGCCTTCCGTCTGGTCTGTATACCCTTCCTGGAAGTCATGTGATACTTGACCTTCGATTGCTTTTTAAGGTATAAATTACTATTATATTTTTTATGAAGGGAAGATTATGTACGCGTTAATTGATTTTAAGGGGAAACAATACAGGGCGGAAAAGGGCGCTGTTCTCAAGGTCGATCATATCGATGCGGAACCCGGTTCCAGCCTGAATATCGATTCGGTGCTCATGCTTGCAGGCCAGGATGAGCCTGTTATAGGGTCGCCCTATGTGGCCGGGGCAAAGGTCAGCGCCACGGTGGAATCCCACGGGAAAGACAAGAAAATCATTGTATTCAAGTACAAGCCCAAGAAGGATTACCGCCGCAAGATGGGCCACAGGCAGCAGTACTCGATTATCAAAATCGGAGATATTACCGGAGTATAAGGCCCCTTGATTCGGATAGATGCGGTTTTTGACCGGGCGGGGCTCCTTAGATCCTGCAGGATCTCGGGCCATGCGGGGGCCGGAAAGAAGGGTTATGATATTGTCTGCGCCGCTGTTTCGGTATTGTCCCGGACAATGGTACGGATACTGGAAAAACGGAAAGGAATAGCCGTAGAGTCCGCCGCTCCCGGGCGGGGGCTTTTGGACATGGATATAAAGTATGAAGCGGAGGGTCAGGATTTTCTCTCCGCCGCCGGAGCCTTTTTCATGGAAGGGCTTGCTTCGGTTTGCGAAGAATACCCGGCTTACTGTACAATGAATATACGAGTAGAGGAGAAAGAATAATGGCACGGAAACGGGGCGGCAGCGGAGCAAAGAACGGCCGGGATTCAAATCCCCAGTATCTGGGGGTCAAGAGATCCGCAGGGACTCTTGTCAAGGCGGGAACAATCATTGTCCGGCAGCGGGGAACCAGGATTCACCCGGGAACCAATGTGGGCTGCGGCGGGGACTATACCCTTTTTGCCCTGACGGACGGTACGGTCAACTTTACTCAGCGCCGGGGCCGCAAACTCGCAGTGGTGACGCCGGCAACCCAATAATGCCCAGACCTTGGAAAAGTTTGCCGATGAAGCGGTAATTGAAGTTTCCTCAGGTGCCGGCGGGAACGGTTGTACGGCTTTCCGGCGGGAAAAGTATGTTCCCAGAGGGGGGCCTGCCGGGGGGGACGGGGGCAGGGGCGGAGACGTGGTCTTTACTGTCCGGCGGAATCTTAGAACCCTCTCTCATCTTCGTTATAAACAATCTTTTAAGGCGGAAAACGGACACGACGGCGAAGGCTCAGGCCGTTACGGCAGGAACGGGGAAAATGTACTGATCCCGCTGCCGCCGGGCAGCCTTATCCGGGATGCCGGGAGCGGAGAACTTATCCGGGATTTCGGGAAAAACCCCGAAGACTGGATCTTTTTGAAGGGAGGAAACGGAGGCTGGGGGAATATTCACTTCAAGTCTTCGGTTAATCAGGCCCCCCGCAAGGCTTTGCCCGGGAAAAGCGGGGAATTCCGCCGTCTCAAGGTAGAGCTTGAGATCATGGCCGATATTGGTTTTGTGGGTTTCCCCAATGCGGGAAAATCTTCGCTGCTGGAAAAACTTACCAATGCCCGGCCCAAGATAGCCCCCTATCCCTTTACCACAAAGATCCCCAATCTGGGAGACCTTACCCTGGGAAGAAGCCGGGGAGATGATGAGGGCCGCGACATCATCCTGGCGGATATTCCGGGACTTATCGAAGGGGCCAGTGACGGGGCCGGGCTGGGCCACCGTTTCCTCAAGCATGTTTCAAGGACTGCGGCCCTGGCTTTTCTTGTTGACCTTTCCGGGGACAATTACCTTAAAGCTTTTGATATTCTGCTGAAGGAGCTTGAATCGTTTTCCCCTGAACTCCTTGAAAAAAAACGGCTTGTTTTGGGAACCAAACGGGATCTCGCTGAAACCGAAGGACGCCTTGAGGAATTGGCCGCAGCCCTCCCCGGAGAACAGGTTCGCGGTATCTCGGTATTCAGCGGGGAAGGGCTGGCCGAACTGGCGGGCCTTTTCGGGGAGCTTTGCCGGTGAGGCTTGCCGTTCTGGGGGGGAGTTTTAACCCTGTTCACATTGGCCATCTCTTCCTGGCCGGAGAGCTTCTTCATGGCCAGGGCTATGATCGCGTTCTTCTGGTTCCCGCCTATCAGTCACCATTCAAACTGGAAGCAAACATAGGCCCTTCATCCAGAGACAGGCTGGATATGCTCCTTGCTTCCATCACCGGAGATGAACGTCTCTCGGTGGAGGACTGCGAGATACGCCGGGAAGGGATTTCCTATACCATTGATACCCTCCGGGATATTATTCGGCGCTACCAGCCTGAGGGGAAACCGGGACTCGTTATCGGGGATGACCTTGCGGAAGGTTTCCTTTCATGGAAAGATTCTTCCGGAATTCTGGACATAGCGGAGATCATCATTGCGCGGCGCAACGGAACAGAGGCGAAGAGCCGGCCCTTTCCCTGCAGGCAGCTTGAAAATGAGATAATGGATATTTCTTCCGGACTGGTGAGGGAACGAATCAAGGCCGGAGCCGCCTGGGAGTATCTGGTACCTGCCGGCGCCCGTATCATCATCGAAGACCGTTCCCTCTATAGGGAGGCTTCAGGCTCTCCTGCGGCCGGGGATCCTGAGATCACCAAGGATTTCCTTGTCAGGATTGAGGAGGAGGCCCGCAGACGCCTCAGCCCGGGCCGTTTTCTCCATTCCAGGAACACGGCTCTCCTTGCACGGGATCTGGCGGAACGTTGGAGCCAGACTCCCGCCGCGGCCTGGCTTGCCGGGATGGGCCATGATATTTGCAAGTCCATGAAGGACGGGGAACTGCTGGAACTGGCCCGGAAGGATGGAATGGCGATTAGCGCCTTTGAAGAGAAGAAAGCTTCCCTGCTTCACGGAAGGGCGGCGGCCGTATTTCTCCGGGAACGTTTCGGCATTGAAAGGGAGGACGTGCTTGAGGCAATACGGGTGCATACCGCGGGGGAACCGGGGATGGGGCCCCTTGCCAGGATTCTCTATATAGCCGACAAGATAGAGGTAGGCCGGGAAAAGATAGATCCGGCGCTGAGGAAGCTTGTCCTGGAAAAAGACCTTGAGGAAGTGTTTCCGGCGGTGCTGGAACAGACTGTCTCCTGGCTGCGGGCACGGCATATAGACCTTTTGAAGGAGACTCTGGATTTGTTAAAATCGGCGCGGGAAGGCATGAAACATGAAGAGAAACAAGGCTGATCCAAGCGTATTTCTCCTGGCCGCCATTGTACTGCTTTTGGCGGCAGGAAGCGTCTTTATCTATATATTTTTTCATTCAAATCCGGAAGATGAAGCTTTTACCGGAGACCGGGTTATCAATACCCTTTTTGTTTTTGAGGATCAGGGGAAACCTTTGGCTTCCTATGTACTTATGCACTATCCTGCCACCAGACGGGCGGCTATTTTTGATATTCCCGGCGAAGTGGGAATGATTATTCAGCAGATCAACCGGGTGGATCGCCTTGATACGGTGTATAACAGCAAGGATATAGGCCCTTTCAGCGCGGAAATGGGGAACCTTCTGGGAGTCCAGATCAACTTTTCACTTGTCATCAACAGGGAGAATCTGGGAAAGATGGTTGACCTTCTGGAAGGAGTGGACATCTTCATCCCCTCTCCGGTGGAAATTTTTGATGAAACTCCTCCCGTTCTATTCCCTTCGGGACTCATCAGAATGGACGGAGACAAGGCCCGGCTCTTTGTAAGCTATACCCAGAGCGGCGAAGAGCAGGAACTTACCGTGTTCCGGCGGCAGCGTTTCTTCCTCTCCCTGATCAAGAGGCTGGGAGAGAAAAACGAAGAACTCAAAAACCCTGCACTGGCACGGATGTTTTACTCTCTATTCTCTTCGTCCATGGGACAGCATGTAAGAACCCGGCTTTTTGATGAACTTGCAGACATTGATACGGATCGGACGAACATTCAGTCTGTCGGGGGGAATGTCCGGGAAGTTTCGGGCCAGGTACTTCTCTTCCCCTTTTATGACGGCAGCCTTATCAAGGAGATTGTGCGCCAGTCTCTGGGAAGTCTTACCCGGCAGCAGGAAGGTTCCCTTGATGAACGGGTTTTTACCGTGGAAGTACTCAACGGTTCGGAGATAAACGGCATTGCAGGACGTACCGCGGAACTCCTGCGCAGTTTTGGCTATGATGTTATCTCCATCGGGAATGCCGACCGCAGCGACTATGAAAAAACCGAGATTATCGACCGTTCGGGCCTTGAAGAGGTGGTAAAAGCCCTGGGAGAAGTGATCCGCTGTGAAAATATCCGCAGCGAAGCAATCATTTCCGATATACCGTCCACGGAGATAGAACTTAACTTGCAGAATTTTGAGTATCGTTCCGATTTTACACTCATTATAGGAAGGGATTTTAATGGCAGATATGTCTCAGGCGGATAAGGGCGAAAGCCTGGCCCGTGAACTGGGTATCCTCCTGACCGAACATCAGGGAAAGGAAGTAACAGTCCTCGATCTCCGCAGCCTCAACAGTTGGACCGATTTTTTTGTTATCGCCACCGTTTCAAGCGGCGCCCATCTTTCCGGGCTGGAACGGCATATCAAGGATTACTGCCGGGAGCATGAAGTGGAGATCCTCCGCCGTTCCCGCCGGCCGGACAAGGGACAGGATGGGCAGGGAGGCGGCCTCCAGGATGAATGGTGCCTCCTTGACCTGGGTATTCTTGTGATTCACCTGATGAGCAGGCGGGCGCGGGAATTCTATGAACTTGAGCGGCTCTGGAGCGAAGCCACGGTCATCTACCACCCTGTTGAATAGGGGACTGCCCGGAAAATACTTACTTTCCTCCGTCCGCCCCCTGTATCTGCTCCCCTTTCCCTGAAACGGGACACAAATACCGCATTGCGGGAAGTGTTTCAAGCTTTTCGGACAGCCCCACAGGGGCAAAAAAAGGCGGCCGCCCGGTTTCTAAGCCGGTAACCGCCTCTTGCATCGGAGAATTCGGAAACTATTCGTCGAAATCGTCGTAATCTACATCTTCTTCGTAGTCGAAATCATCTTCCTCATCCTCAAAATCATCGTCCTCGTCTTCAAAGTCATCGTCTTCGAAGTCATCTTCGAAATCATCTTCCATATCGTCGAAGTTATCTTCCTCGTCCATGCCGTCCTCCTCATCTTCATCATCGTCATCGAAAACAATCCGGGGGAAGGATATGCTGTCATACTGCCATCCGTCAACCGGAATAAGGGCAAGCATTTCTTCGGGATTATTAACGGGCTCCTCTTGAACCATGCAACGAAACTTCCAGCGCACCATGATACTCTCCATTTGGTCGAAGTCTTTAATGCAACATTAGGTAGAGATCGGGTAATTGTCAAGTATTTTTTTCACATTCAACGATCTTCAGAATCTTTGAGTTTTAGGCCTCTTTCAAGGCCCCTTGGGACGGCCTTAGCTCCCCGCGCTCACTTCGCCCTGCGGTAGAGGGACAGAGCTTCCGACTCACCGGAATGAAGAACCCAGGAGCAAGCTCCTGGGTATCTTCGTTCTATAAGGTATGGATTGTATGCCTGGGTTCATACCCGCAAACGAAACCTGTTATGAAATTGAAACCGGAGCAAGCTCCGG
>JAIRNJ010000022.1 GCA_031258115.1 Treponema sp.
CTGGGCAAGGGAGACATGCTCTATGCCGGGGCGGTTGATCCCTTCCCCATCCGTATGCAGGGAGCCTTTGTCTCCGAGGAAGAAGTAGAATCGGTGGTGGAGCATGTCAAAACCCTGGGACAGCCGGACTACATCGACGACGAAATATTCTACGACGAGGAAGAGGATGAAGGCTCCAGCCTCTTTACCGAAGGGGAAGATCCCCTCTACGACAAGGCCCTCGAAATCGTATTGCAGCAGGGCAAGGCCAGCGCCAGCTATATACAGCGCCGTCTCAAGATCGGATACAATCGTGCGGCGCGCCTTGTGGAAGAGATGGAAATCCACGGAGTAGTGGGCCCTGCCCAGGGTTCCAGGCCGCGTGAACTCCTGCGGGGAGTGTAGGACAGCACTGATTTATTCGCATTCGAATAAATCAGTGCTGCCGTGGACTTATCCTGAGGCCGTGTCTGCCGCCGCTGCGGAGAACGGATCGGTAAAGGTTCTGCCTGCCAGTTCCATGTCCAGATGATAGATAAGGCCGGTATTATCCCCCATGATGGCGATCTTGGCGATGATGTCTTGGGCGTTCTTTTCTTCCTCAACCTGCTCGTTCACATACCAGAGTATAAAGTTATAGGTAGCGTGATCATTTTCCTGTATGGAAAGGGAAGCGATCTTGTTGATCCGCTCCGTAACATGTATCTCGTGCGCCAGCACCTTTTCAAACACTTCCCTGATGCTCTTGTATGATGAGGGCGGCGCCTTGACATCGTCGAAGGAAAGACTCCCGCCCCGTTCCAGAATATGTTCATACATGTGTCCCCCGTGGGCCATTTCCTCCTTCGCCTGAACGGACAGCCAGTTGGCCACCCCCTTGAACCCCGCACGATCCGCATAAGCCGACATCGCCTGATAGAGATAGGCGGAATAATACTCCGAGTTAACCTGTTCACTCAACGCTTTGCTTAAGGCTTCACTTAACATGTAATCCCCCTGTTTCAAACTCTATTTCCGATTCTAGCCTTTTTCCGGACGAAAGTCAAATTTTTGAAAGTTGAGCCTCGGTTGTATAAACCGTTTTGAAGCAGGCTGATGACTCCCGGTACTTAGGGCCCACTACGCCGGGCTACAGTTCTTCGTAATACCCGGTCTGGGAAGTATCGTAGCCTCCCAGCAGTTTGAGATCCTGTTTGAATTCTCCGGAATTAATGTAGTGGAGCAGAATCCTTATCGCCTGAGTGTTTTTATTTGCCAGGGGGAAGACCATGTCGTACCATTCCAGTTGCTGCGGGATAAACTCTACGCCGGGAAAGTTTTCCGCTCCCCGCTCGCAGCCGCAGGCCAGATCCGCTCCGCCCTTTGCGACCGTGGCGGCGCATGCCAGATGGGAAGAAGATTCGCGGGTATAGCCCCGGATAGCCGCTCCGCTTATCCCCAGCAGTGAAAGTTTCTGATCGAGGAGTATGCGTGTACCGCAGCCCCGTTCCCGGTTGATCATGGTTAAGCCTTCCCGGGCCAGATCGCCCCAATCCCTGATGCCCAGGGGGTTTCCCTTTTGCACATAGAAACCCTGCATGCGCCCCGCAAGCCGGATAACCCCAACCGGCAGACCGGGTAAAAGGCGGCGGATAAAGGGATAGTTATAGCTGCCGGTTTCACGATCCCACAGATGGGAAGCGGAGAGATTTATCCGGCCATGGTAGAGAGCGATAAGGGCATTGTAACTGCCCATGTAGGAACGGAGCGCCGTTTCTCCGGCGCTGCTGAACTTTGCCAGAAGCAGATCTATGCACGCGTCCTGACCGCAAATGATAAGCCGCGGCCGGGCGTCTCCCTCTTCTTTACCGGAGGCCGGCTCTGTCCGCTCCGCGGGGGGAGATGAGCTTCCCGACTCCTGAAATGAATACTCTCCGGCATAATCCTGAAGCGGCGGAGAACCTGTCTTGCTTGCCTCCAGATACAGGGCAATATCGTTCTGGGAAACCCTCACCTGTTTTCCTACTTTGGAGGACGGAAGTTCCCCCCGTTTGATAAGTTCGTAGACGGTGTGTTTTTTAATCCTGAGCTGCCGGGCCACATCCTCTGCGGTGAGGAGATTTACTTCCATTGACACAGTATAACCGAATTACCGGAAAATTTTAAGGCGTCATTCCGGCTGGTGAACGGGATTCAGCGCCTCTATCCGGGACTGTATGCGTTTTGCCGTTTCTTCTCCGCTCCTCTCGCTTTCAAAGAGGGCCATGAGTTCCTCCCGTATCGCCGCATCCACGGAAGCGGAGAAGCCGTTCCCTTCAAAAACATCCGAAGCTTCGTAAATGGACCATGCCTTCTCGTAGAGGGGATCTTCTTCAGGATCATGGAAACGGAGACCCGTCCCCGGAACTGCCCCGGACTTTTCCGAAAGAATAATGCTTTTTTCTTTAAGAAAACCGATAAATTCCCGGGCCTCTTCCGGATGCCTGCAGTCCGAAGAGATGCCCGCATGCCAGACCGAAGGGGCAAAACCGGGTTTTCCGAATTCAGCCTGTCCCGGGATCAGGGTAAGGCCGAGTTTGTCTCCCATCCCCGCACGGAGATACCGCAGGTTTCCTACGTTTGCCGTGAGCATTGCGGTTTTGCCCGCAATAAAATCCTCAAGCCGTTCCGCTCCGGTCTGCAAAAAAATTCCCGGCAGGAGGAAAGCTTCCCTGTTGAGCCGGCCCAAAAAATTGAAGACATCAGCCGTTCTTTCTTCATCAAAGCCGTTTTTTTCCGGGTCGCCGCCCGCGGAGCGGATCCAGGAGTAGATATCCCGGCGCAGGGCTTCCGGATCTCCGCTTCCCAGGCTTATGGCGAGAGCAGGTACAGACTGATTTTCCTTTAGCGTCCGGGCGGCGGAGAGGAATTCTGTCCGGTTGGCAGGCGGCCTGTCCAGACCAGCGGCCTTGAGTATATCGATATTGTAATAGAGAAGATTCATAAAAGAGATCAGCGGTACAGTCCACTCCGCAGAACCACTGTCATCGTCAGACCCGTTGAGGGCCTTGAGTTTTCCTGCGGAAAGGAGTTCCGGAATCCAGGCGCCGTCCAGCGCCGCAATGTCGAACGCGTTGCCAGGTGTATTCCCTTCAAACTCTGCCTTGTCCCGGAAGAGAAGTTCCCGCTCTTCGGCATAGGAGAGGCTCTGCAGACGTATCCTTATGCCCCGGTGTTCTTTTTCAAATTCCTTTACCAGTTCCGCAAGCGTATTTTTACCGAGGGCATTGTCCCAGTAGTGTACAAAGACCAGGTCTGCCCGGCCTGTCTCCCCGGCGCCTTCGCTCTGCCTTCGGGGTATGACCCGCCAGAGGATGACAAAAGCCAGGAGCGCCAGCGCAACATAGAAAACCCGCGTTTCATATTTGTGTAATTCCATTCAAGCCTCTTTTGCTGTAATATACCGGCATGTTCCGTTTTCTTAACCGCTTACTGCTTTTTTTTCTCCGAAAAAAAACTACAGCTCTTCCCGGTACATACAGGGAGGAATTCTGGAAGCCTCAATTTACCAAAGCTTCCAAAACCGGTTTTAATCTTACAGAAGAAAACGATGAAGAAAAAGTCTACGATGCCAGGCTTCTGGACGGCGCCCTGGTACTTTCGCTTAAAAAAACCGCCTCCCTTGCATGGATCGACGCTCCCTCAAAGCGTTACCGGGACATGGTCATAGACAGCCGTTTCACCCTGGATGCGCCGGGAGGCTATGCAGCCGCAGGCTTTATGTTCCGCATGGTGGATCATGCCACCTATTATCTTGTCCTGGTTTCAAGCAAGGGTTACTTCCGTCTGGACGCGGTCCGTAACGGCATGCCTTTCCCCCTGGCAGGCTGGACGGAACTGCCTTCGGGAGCCGAATCTGCCGGAGAGAGCGCCTTAAACGGACGCGTAAACCTGGGGATTATCGTTTCGGGCGCCCATATCCTTATTACGGTCAACGGACTTTGGGCGGCGGAACTGAACGACTCAAGTATCGATGCGGGGAGTGTCGCCTTTGCCCTGGCCTCTTACGAAGCCCCTCCTTCCGCGGAAAGATCTTTCATTGCCGCCGCCCGGCTTGAATCCCTTACGGTTGATTCCCGCATGTTCCAGGCCGCGGCTGCCCGGGAACGGCTGAGTACAACGGCAAGCCCCCGGAGCCGCTACTTCCTGGCGGAAACCTTTGCGGCCATGGGCCAGCTTAATGCCGCCCTCGTCCAGATACGGCAGGCCTGGGAAGACCGGGATGCCGCCTCTGCCGGGGGCCGCGGGAACCGGACTCAGCGTGAACTGCTTCTGGCGGCCCGGCTTGCGCTTCAGTTGGGAATGACAGGAGAAGCGGAAACCTGGATAGACGCGTGCGTTGCCCTGGGCACGGAAAGTTCCGAAGGCCGGGCCTCCCTCACCGAGAAGGCTAAACTCCTCTACGAGCGTGAACAGTTTAGCGCTCTCCGGGACTTTGCGCGTACGGCGCTTGAGTCCAGCCCCGGAGATCCGGTACTGGGAACCCTGTTGGGTCATGCCTACTGGAACCTCGAAGAGTATGAGGCTGCCGCAGCGGCCTACGATAAAGCCTTTGAGCAGGACAGGGAAAACGGCCTCCTGGTAAAAAACGCCGCCAATGTTTACGAAGTGTTGGGAAAAAGAGAAGAAGCGCTTTCACGCTATATCACTGCCGGGAATTGTTTTCTCAATGATGACAACTACGAGGATCTCAGCGTTCTGGTACCCAAATTCCTTTCACTTGGGGCTAAAAACTATGAGGCAAGGGCGCTGGTAGGAAAGTGGGCCTTTAGCATCGAAAATGTTACCCTGGCGGAAAAGGAATTTGAAACGGCGGAGGCCCTGCGGAGGGAAGCGGCGGAACCCATTCCTCCCGACCCTTCCGTGATACTTCTCCGGGCTCTGCTCTTCATCCGGCAGGGGAAACGGAAGACGGCCCTGCCCCTGCTTGAGGAAGCCGCCTCTCTTGCCGGTGAACACGGCATCTTCCATTTCAGGCTTGCCGAATGCCGTTTCCTTCTTTCGGGAAATGCCGCCGATCCGGCGCTCAAGAGGGATCTGGATCGGGCTCTGCGGCTTTTGAACGCGGAGGCGGAAGAAAGGAAGCGCAGTGGAAAACCGGCGGACGAAACCTGGGCCTGGGCCCGCAATCTGGCGGCCCAGATAAGTCTCCAGAACAACAATCTTGAAGAAGCCGCGGAACATCTGGAAAAAGCGGCGCTTCTTTTGGGTGAAGTTCCCGCCATCAAGGTAAACCGGGCGCTGTACTATTACCTTTCCGGTTTTCCGGACAAGGGTCTGCAGCTTCTCAAAACCGGCCGGGCAAGCGACGATCCTGAGGGGATTATGGCAAACTGTGCGGGGAACCTCCTCTACCGTTCAAAGCGCTACGAAGAGGCCGATGACTGTTACAGAAAAGCCAGGACTCTCGATCCGGGCAATATTGATTTTATCTGTAACCGGGCTTCCTGCCTTATTGAACTGGGCCGTTACGGAGAGGCCGATGCCCTCCTCGCCCTGGCTCACGAAAAAAGCCCCTCTCCGGCGATACTGGAACTTATCGCCTATGTGGCGGTCAAGCAGGGGGAGTATCAGCGGGCCGAAACGGCTTCCGCCGAAGCGCTCAGGATGGACGGGTATTACAGTCCCTCCCTCTTTTCGCTGGCTTGGCTCTACTGCAATACCCACCGCTGGAAAGAAGCCGGGGCCATGCTGCAAAGGCTCGACGATCTGGAATTAAAGAGAGAAGATGCGGAACACCGGGAAGAACTGCGCAAAAGACTGGAGGAAGGCGTCACCCGGCTCATCGCCTGTGCAGGCAGTTGTGAGCGTTCCTGGAGAGTGCCGCTGGATCCCCCCCCGGCCCCGGCCCTGCGGCTCTATGCCATGCCTCCCGATGAACTTCCCGCGGGAACCTGTACCGGATGCGGGAAAACCTACTGTATCGGATGTGCAAAAAATAACCTGGACAGCTCAGGCCGCTTTACCTGTCCTGACTGCGGGAAAACCCTCAAACTGATCAACGAAGGACTCAAAAAATTGGTAGCCGATTGGGCTGCCCAAAACACCGCTGAGGATCACTGAACGTATATCCGGTCTCCGCCTTCGGCCCTGGCCTTTGCGGCCCCGGCGCCTACCGCGGCAAGAACGGCATCGGCCTGTTCATCCCCGGTTTTCATTTCCTCCAGAACGATGCTGAAACTTATCGAATATTCTTTGCCTGAATAATGAAAACGGTAGGCATGACTCGCCTTTAACAGCCTTTGGGCTACCCTCATGGCGTTCTCTCCGGTACAATTGCGGATCAAAAGTACAAAACCCTCATCGGAAAACCGCGCCGCGATGTCCCGGCGCTGAATATTCGACCGGAACAGCACCGCCATTTGCCGTATAAGCTCATCCACCGCCTGGGATCCCAATTCATCATTTATGCTGCTATATTGATCGATCTGCAGTCCGATCACCGTATTGCCGCCGCCTTCCCGCTTAAGGAGATCGATACTCTCCCGGAGCTTGCGGGCGAAGGTGTCGATATTGTTGAGCCCCGTCTGTACGTCATGGCTGGCATTGAAATCCATGACCGCAGACATTTTTTTCACTTCGCTAATGTCCCGGAAAATAAGAATAAACCCCGGAGGCTCCCCCTCTGCAGTCTGAATCTTGGTAATCGACCCGTCAATGATAGAAATATCTCCTTCCTGGTTTTTCAGAATCACATCCCGGAAAAAACGCGGCACATCGTCAAACGGGAGAACATTGGGAATAATGCTGCTTAGATCCACGGAATTGGTGAGAGACAGCACCTTCTGTACCGGCTTCTTCCTGGCCGCTTCTTCATCCCAGCCGCACATCCGCCCTGCTGCGGCATTTATAAACATTACCTGCAATTCCGGATCTATTGCCACAATCCCATCGCTGACATTACGCAAAATGGCGGAAAACAGCTTTTCTTGCTGAAGGGAATTTCTATCCATATTATTAATAATAGAGCGAAACGTAACTATCCGTCAAGCTTTCGTATTGCCTCATTGAAAAAGTAACCCAAATGAAGAACCCAGGAGCAAGCTCCTGGGTATCTTCGTTCTATAAGGTATGGATTGTATGCCTGGGTTCATACCCGCAAACGAAACCTGTTATGAAATTGAAACCGGAGCAAGCTC
>JAIRNJ010000085.1 GCA_031258115.1 Treponema sp.
CCCCAAAAAATCGCCGATCAGGCGATTTTTTACCCTGCAAACTGCCAAAGGACGCCGGATAATCGAGATTTTTGGGCCACTGGTGGCACAAAAATCAACAAGTGCAACAGGCTCCTAGCCATTTATTTCCGTGAGAAGAGGCATGAGCCACCCCACCATGGGCATATCATATTCATTATCCAGCCCATAAGAGCTTGGATTGAAGCTTTGTTCGGTTAGCCCTGTATACACAGCCCCAGGAATTTGCGGTACAGGAGGGAAGAATTCGCCAAAAATACCCCGGTGGGGTTGATTATAGCCCACACCCTCAATATTACTTGCATCCCACGGATTGACCCCCATAACCCAGTCTATTTGATCCTGCGCGAAAGCCCGGTATTCCGGTTTTCCGGTACAGGAGGCCGCTTTTATAAGGAACCGGGCATTGGCGATAAGGTCCAGGTTGTAGCAGAAGTTGAAATAGTCCGCCATAACAGATTCCCCTGATTCCGGAAAACTTCCTGTCTGAAACTTCCCCTGCGGGCTGGAATGACCACCAATCCCCGTAGCGGCATAGACTTCATGTCCACTCGTATACCAAGTCCCCGACACGCGCTGGAACGGATTTTGCTTTCCTGAAATCAGAAGTTGATCACCTATGGCAAGAGCGTTTTCCCTCCAGAAGAAAGCATCCTTATCGCCGGGCCATAGTTCCATGGCGGAAACAAAAGACTGAGGTATTGTAGTACTATAAAAATAGACATATTCATTGGCCAGCCGTTTCGAACCGGGGCCTTCCCTGAAGCAGCCTGCGGAACCTTCTCCGGTGCCGCTGAGCCTGAGTTCCCCGACACGCCGCAGGGATTCTACCGCCACTAGATGGTAATACTCATCCGCTGTGGCACGGAAAAGTTCGGCTGCGGCCATAGCACGGGAACCATAGTGCAGAGCAGAGTCAGGATAAAAACCTAAATACCACCTATGCATACCGCCATGGCCCAGAGGCGGATATATAGGGAGTTCATAATCTCGAAGAGAGTGAGTTTCCAGATAATCCCATATCTTTCGAGCTCCTGCAAGACAGGTCCCGGCAAAAGCCTTATCCCGGTCCTTAAAATAACGCGAAGCCAGCGCAAGAAACCTTATGGCGTTCCAGTGGGCCGGTTCCGGGGCAGGAGACTCAAAGTAGATCCTGTTGTTCCAAAAAAGCCGATAATCCTGAACGCCTTTGCCTATCATTTTTGTTTCATCGTAACCCTCGGGTATCCAGGTGCAATCTATAAGGAAACCCTCATCGGTGATGAGGGAGAGATAATAAGCCAGGCCGTGTCGTAACTCTTCCTCTATAATTCCTTTGTCCCACACAGGGCTGGTTTCCAGGGCGTACTCGGTATAACCTATAAGGCCTATGGATGTGCCCCAAGCCCATTTACGGAGGTCTCCCGATTGATGGTGCCCTCCGGTAAGTGAGCGCCGAGAACCATTTTTCAGCGTAAGACTGTCGCCGGTATGGCAGCGCCCGTTCCATCCCAGATCATCACAACAGCGCTGCCAAGTAAAAAAATACGACAGCATACGCTGTACCGTATCATAAACATTGGCATGAACGATAAAACAACGGCTGTTTTGAGAGCCGATACTGATACGATATATTCCCTGCTCGATAAGAGTGGTAAAATCGCCCCGTTTTGCGTCAAGGAGGTCCGTATTCCCTTCATCAAATTTTCCTTCAAAAACCGGCGTGAACACATTGTCTTGCATCCGGTTTACCGTGAATATTTTTTCTTCTCCTTGATATATCACTTTTTTGGCAGCATGGGGACAGAAACCTACATGGTTCAGCATAATTTTTTCCGGCATGGTTCCTCCTATATCAATCCTGTACCTGAAGCTCGCTTCAAAATAAAATTAATCGAATAAAGCATGGCGAAATTCACCGCGGCGTTGAAGAGACCTATGGCTGTGGACAGGCTGAACTGAGCCTGCTGAATACCGATCTTGTATACATACGTAGCAATGGTTTCGGAGACCGAGTAGTTTCCACCGTATTGAAAGAGGAGGACCTTTTCGTCGCTAAGGTTAAGAAGATTCCCCACATTGAGGATCAGGGTAATGACTAGTGTGGGGAGGATGCTGGGTAAATCAATATGCCGGACTTTCTGCAGCCTGCTGGCGCCGTCAATAAATGCAGCTTCGTAAAGGCTGGGATCTACCGCTGAAAGGGCGGCAATATACAACACCGAGGAATATCCTGCCCATTGCCAGATTCCGGAAATGATCATCACTGGCCTGAAAAATGAAGGCCGTATCAGAAGATCGACAGGCTCCTTCCCGATAAGCCTTAAAAAAGAATTTACGACTCCAAAATGATAGGAAAATATCTGAAGCACGATACCGGCCATTACTACGGTAGAAATAAAGTAGGGGGCATAGGTAATAGTCTGCAATGCCTTTTTTACCCTGCGGCCTGATAGTTCATTGAACCCAAGGGCTAAGGCAACAGGGAAGGGGAACCCCCAAAGGAGACCGTACAAATTCAATAGAAAAGTATTCCTTAGCATTTGCCAAAACTGGGGATTGTCAAAAAACTGCTTGAAATATTTCAGACCAACAAATTCGCTGTAAAGCAACCCTCTTCTAGCACTGAAATTCTGAAAAGCGATAATATTGCCCGCAATAGGGATATAATTGAAAATAATGAAGATAACCACCGGCACTAAAGAAAAAACATAGAGCTGCCACGTCCTGGTGAACCCGACGCTTTCTTTCGCTTTACGGTTCTTATTCATAAAAAGATTGTAACATGGATCTGCGGATTGTAAATACGATAAATCTTGTCATAGTATAACAAATCTTGATATTCAAGGCAAGCACTGAACTTCTCCCATTGGCGTAAGGTATACGCAATCGCCTTTCCCAATCAACAACCTCGCCCTGAAGGGCGAGGTATGTTGTTCTCCAGTGGTGGTTAGACTCAGGGTTTAATACCTTGAGAACGCCCTAAAGGGC
>JAIRNJ010000112.1 GCA_031258115.1 Treponema sp.
GGGCCTCCAGATGGTACTGGTGGATACCGCCGATAACGATGAGGATATCCGAGTAGAGATGTTTCATCTGTCCGGTGATGAATTCCGTGTTTGGATACTCGACGCTGCTATCCAGGGGGTAACCGGTTCCAAAAAGTCCGTTGATAAGATGGATTACAGCCCTTTTGGAGGAGAGGATGAGGCGTTTAAAGACCTTGTCGAATACATTATGGGTATCATGTGTTTCCATACCCTTAATAGGGTGTCAGGATGTATGGCGCTTCAATTCTGGAAGAAATTCAGATATTTTTTTCAATCTGCTCTCCGGCGTGGATGTAGACGGTGGAACCGGGGGGGACGGATCTGGTAATCCATACGTTGCCACCGATGATGCTGCCCCGGCCGATGAGGGTCTTACCGCCGAGGATCGTGGCGTGGGAATAGATGGTAACATCATCTTCTATGGTTGGGTGGCGTTTGGTATCGGCTTCTTCCTTTTTGACCGAAAGGGCTCCCAGGGTAACGCCCTGGTAGAGTTTGACGTTCTTCCCGATGACTGTGGTTTCGCCTATTACCACTCCGGTGCCGTGATCGATGAAGAATGAGGGGCCGATGTCCGCGCCGGGGTGTATGTCGATGCCTGTCCGGGAGTGGACGTATTCGCTCATCATCCTGGGGATCAGGGGGACGCTGTTTTCCCAGAAAAAGTGGGCCACACGGTGAATCGTGATGGCCTCAAAGCCGGGATAGGAGAGGATCACCTCGTCGGCGCTTTTGGCTGCCGGGTCTCCGTCAAAGGCGGCCTGCATGTCCAGGGCAAGGGCTGTACGGATGCGGGGGAGTTCCTCAAAGAAGGCTTCGACTACCAGTTCCGCCCCGGCATGGCAGCCTTCAAGGCCGCTTGAGTAGTTATGTGTCCGGGCATAGAAGGAAAGGCTCTTTTCCACCTCGCGGATAAGGTCGCGGGCCAGGCGGTTGATCTTCTCTGCGGTTATAAGGCGGAGATCGTTGTGATCCAGGCGGATATTTTCCCGGAATCCCGGAAAAATGAGGCTTTCAAGGCCCCTGAGTATCTGCTCAATCGCCTCGCTGTTGGGGAGATTGGCGCCTCCCGTATGGTTTACGATACCATAGGCGCCGTAGGATTCCATGAGGGCGTCAATGCTGCGATCCAGGCGGTTCATGGTTCAAGTATAACAAAAAACAGGAACATTTACAGACCCTTAGGAAGCAGGGAAGGAATTCGGCAGACCTGAGTTTTGGGACAGCCCCGTTTTCAAAAAAACTGAGAAATTTTTGCAAAAAAGGTGAATTTCCCCTTGACAAGGTTTTTCCGGTATGTTTCTATATATAGAAACTGTTACTATGCATAGTAACAAGGAGGATATTATGGAACAGAAAAAAGCCGCAGGGGCTCTCGCGGCGGAAAGCGGCCCGAGGCGCGAGCTTGTCGAAAAAGAGAAGAAGGGGCTCGGCATTACCGATGTGCTCCTGATCGGCATTCTTCTGGCCGCCGGAGCGGTTCTCAAATTCTTTGTGGGATCCGTGATCAACTTCGGGATGAAGCCCAACTTCATCATCGCCATGTACTGCCTCACGATCCTGCTCATCAAGCCGGGGATTGTTGAAGCGGCGATAATCGGCCTGCTCTCCGGGGCCATCTGTCAGTTCTTTCCGGGTCAGCCCTACATCAACTTTGTCAGCGAATTTCTGGGGGCCCTCGCCATGTGTCTCTTTATAAGGATTCCCGTCAATACCCCTGTCAAAACCATGCTCTGTACATTCCTCAGTACCCTGGTGTCGGGCTTCAGTTTTATCGGCGTCATGTACCTCATGTACTACACGGGTTTCGACATCAGGCCGGCGCCTCTGGCAATCTTTATGGCAATCATATTCGGGACTGCGACGATCAATGCGGTTATCGTACAGGTATTGTACATACCCTTAAAGATTGCGCTGAAAAAGCAGTAATGATATCTATCCGCAATCTTACGTTTCGGTACAGGGGAGGGGGCAGGGATGCCCTCTCCTCCGTGAACCTGGAAGTGCCCGGCGGGGATTTTATCGGGATCATCGGGCCTTCGGGGGCCGGGAAAACTACGCTCACCTATGCCATTAACGGTGTTGTTCCCCACCACTTTCCCGGCGACTTCTACGGCGAAGTGAAGATCAACGGTCTTGACAGTATTGATGCGGGAAGCGAGGAACTGGCCCGGCATGTGGGGAGCGTTTTCCAGGACATCGACGGGCAGATGACGGCCTCCGTGGCGGAAGATGAAATTCTCTTCGGCCTTGAAAATTTCGGCGTCCCCCACAAGGATATTCCGGGCCGTCTTGAGGAGGCCCTCTCCGGCGCCGGGATTGAAAATCTCCGTGACCGTTCCCTAAGTTCCCTTTCCGGGGGGCAGAAACAGAAGGTGGCGATAGCGGCAATCACCGCCCTGCGGCCCTCAATAATCGTGCTGGACGAACCCACGGGGGAACTTGATCCGGCCTCTTCCCGGCGTGTTTTTGAATTCTTAAGGAAGCTCAACACGGAACAGGGGATCACCATTATCATTGTCGAACAGAAGATCATGCTCCTCTGTGAATTTTCAAAGCGTCTTGCCGTCATGGACAGGGGAAAGCTTGTTCTGGAAGGCAGTGTGGCGGAAGTTCTGCAGGAAGGGGAACGGCTTGAGGAAGCGGGGGTCAACATTCCCCGTGTAAGCACACTGGCCAGGCGGCTCAGGGCCGGGGGTATCTATTCGGGGCCTGTAGTTTCAAATCCGGGCGAAGGGGAAACGATGATACGCAGTATCCTTAAGAAAGCGCCAGTTGATTCGACTGCGAATGAACCGGCCTTGCCCTAATGCTTGAGGAGTGGACATGCTGTATTTTGATAATGTCTCCTTCTCCTACGAGAGGGGAGAGGCTGGAATCAGTACCGTCAGCGGGATAAGCTTCCATCTTGAGAAGGGGGAATTTGCCGCGCTTATCGGGGAAAACGGCGCGGGGAAATCCACCCTGGCGCGGCTCTGTAACGGTCTTTTAAAACCGGACAGCGGCAGGGTTACTGTCTCAAGTTTGGATACCCGGCATGTCAAAACCAGCCTTATCGCACGGAAGCTGGGTTTCCTCTTCCAGAATCCCGACAGGCAGATCTGCTGCAACACCGTCCGGGAGGAGATTCTGTTCGGCCTTAATGCGATCGCCTGCGGCAATGAAGAAGGGGCCGCAAAAATCCGGGAAGAGCGGCTCAATGAAATGCTGGAACTCTTTGGGCTTGAAGCTGAGGGAGATCCTTTCAGCATGAGCCGTGGTGAACGGCAGCAGATAGCCCTCGCCTCGGTGCTGGCGGCAAAACCGGAACTCCTGATCCTTGACGAGCCAACCACGGGTCTTGATTACCGGGAATGTATCAACATCATGGGTATCATTTCGGGTCTGCACAGGGAAGGTACAAGCATTCTCATGATCAGCCATGACATGGAACTGGTAGCCGACTACGCGGAGCGGGGCCTGGTACTGAGCGGCGGAAGACTCATCGGGGATCTGGGCGTAAGGGAACTCATGAAGAACAGGCCCCTTCTGGAAGCGGCATCCCTGCTGCCGGCCCAGATCCCCGCCCTGGCCATGGCCCTGGGAGAAGGTTTTGAAAATGTGTATACCGTTGATGAAATGACGGAGGCTGTATATGAGCGGCTTGCTTGACTATGTAAGCGGGAATTCCCTGCTCCACCGGCTTAACCCCCTCACAAAGCTGCTGCTGGCCTTCGGCCTCTGCGTCTCCTGTTTTCTCAGCATGAATCATCTTGTAATACTTGGGATCATCGGCTTTACGCTGATTCTTTCCGCATTGTCCGGAGTGCTCCGCCGCTCGGTACGGATCTTTGTATCGTTAATAAAACTGTCGATTGTGCTTTTTGTCGCTCAAGTTTTTTTTGTACGGGAAGGGGAGGTTCTTATCCGTTTCCCCTTCAACATTTATATTACCGGCATGGGATTAAGTTTTTCGCTTCTCTTTGTCATGCGCCTCATAGCCGCCACCCAGCCCCTTGCGCTCATGCTGTCGGTTACGAGGATTAGCGACATTTCCAATGTCCTTGTACGCTGCTGCCGCATACCCTACAAATACACCTTTGTGCTCACCACGGCCATGCGCTTTATTCCCATTTTTTCAAATGAAATGGCGGGGATCATGGAGGCCCAGATCTCAAGGGGTGTGGAATTCGACACAAAAAATTTCTTCAAAAAAATACGGCTGCTCCTCCCCCTCTGCGTCCCCCTGCTGATCTCCAGCGTGCGGAAAATCGAAGGAGGCGCCATCTCCGCGGAACTGCGGGGTTTCAATCTCCGCGGCCGTCTTTCGGGAAGTAAAACATATCCCTTCCGCCCCATTGATGCGGTAATGTCGCTTCTCTGCGCGGGAATCGTGGCGGCGGCAGTGATTCTGTAGGAAAGAGGCTCTAATTCACGGCCGCGGTTTTTTCCTTTTTTGTGTCGCCTGCGGGGAACCTGCGGTTGCGGCTCCCGGCCGCGTCCACGAGGAGCGAAAGATCGCTGCCGCCCCGGAAACGCAGCACATTTACCATAAAGATGTTGAGCTTGTTCACGATATTCGGGGGCAGAAGGTTCCCGTCTACCTCCACGGAGAGGATCGGGTAGTTCCGTTCCCTGGCCCAGGGGGTAAAGAGGCCTTCGATTACCCGGCCGATAAGGCAGGCAAAGGGGCTGATATTCACGATTCCCGAATATCCATGCTCCATGGCGGTGGCCGCTCCTCCGGTGGAAACGGCAATTTCACTGTTAAGTTCCAGATTGACAAAGTTCCGCTGGGTATTCTCCATGATCTCGTGCATATCGTGGGGAGTTTCGGGGACAAGGCCCGTGGGATTGAGAATCTTGAGGACCTTCTTTTCGATGGAGTGTTTCCACCACTCTTCAATTTCCAGCGTCTTGAGATCCTTCCACGGCTTTGAAAAGAGCCGTCTCCCCGGTTTTTCAAGACCAATAAGTTTCCTGTAGGAATACTCCCGCACAAAGTCCAGGTAGTGTATCCATTCGCAGATACCCGCTACCTTTACTACAATGCCCCGCTCGCTCATAAGATCCGTCAACTCGCCGACCGCAAAGTCATCCCGGCGGACATAGATCTCTCCCACGATAAGTACCCGCGGGCAGTCTGCGAGTTTCCGTTTAAGCGGTATCTTTTTAACTTCCCGGGCAACTGTCTCAAGCTGTTTCCAGATTTTCTTCGGTTCAAATTCCACGGTATGCATGAGGCCGCGCCAGAGCTGCTCATAATCGGCAACCGCCTTTTCAGGGTCGGCGGCAAGAGCCTTGAGGCTGGTCTGTATGTCTTTGAGATAATCGGAAAGCACAAAGCCCCGCCACATTTCCTTGGCAAAGCCCGGCCCCAGTTCCCCGTAGGAATTATCCGCGGAAAGGATAAAGATAACCACGTTTTCAAGACGCAGATCCTTGAAGAGGTTTTCGTAGTAGACATAGTACTGCCCCGTGCGGCAGGGGCCTGTGGTGATGGGTACAAAGAGAAGGTAGAGTTCGTCCTTGCGGTACTTCTCGCTCCAGAAATACTGTAACGCTCCGCCCAGCACCAGATGACTCGGCACACATTCCTTGCCGGAAGCGTGGGAACGGGCAAGCTGTATGGTCTTCGGCGTTGCAACCGGCAGAGCCTCCGCATTGATCCCCAGGCTCCGCACCGCGGCTCCTATATACTCGGTAGAGATGGCCCCCATGTTGGAGAGCAGTACCTTTACCCGTTTATTCCCCGCGATGGGAACCCTCTCGCCGGTTTTGGTATTATCTATACGCAGGTCAAAGGCGCTTTTGGAGGATGAGGCGCCCGGAATTTTTTCGGCAACGAATTTCCAGCCGTTATCGAAACGTTCCGCTTCAATTTCCATCTTCTTGGCCCGGTAGCCGTCGATGATATCGAGAAAGGCCTCAACCCGTGTGTCAACACCGGCATCTGCAGAATGACTGTCAAGTTCCAGCACAAGGAAAGGCTTCTGTCCCATTACCCACTTGATGTAGTGGAGGATAAAGGAATCCGGCGCGCAGGAAAAGTTTGTGACATAGGTAAGGTAGATGTTATCCTCTTTCTTGAGGAGTTCCGCCGCCTTCACGTCCTGCTGGCCGTAGTACCAGTACATGTTGGGGAAAATCTTTTCATCCTGGAACGGAAGAATGTCAAAGGGCACGATGGAGTAACCGCGGGTGGTAAATTTACGAGGAATCCCCATGTTGGCCTCCGCGGTAAAGGCATTGTAGGGCCTCCCCAGCAGGGCTATTACAGGGCGGCCTGCCTTGCGGGATTCTTCAAGCGCCTCTTTCCCCAGAGCTTTGCACGCGTCAAAGTACTCGTTCTGCTTTGCCAGGGCCTTTTCAAAAGCCGCCTTCGTTTCCTCTTCGCTTATACCCAGGAGGGCCGTCATAAGACAGAAAAGCTCCAGCGCCTTGCCTTCGCCGAATTTAAAACTCACCACCAGGGGCAGCCAGCGTTTCTTGTCGATGTCCGGAAAAGCCTTTTCTATATAATACGGCAGACTTTGTGTTATGGGACAAAAGTTTGCGTGTACATTCTCTTCGTAGGAGGGCATATCGCGGAAATGGGGAAGCAGCACATAGCCGGCCCCCCTGTCCAGACAGTTCTGCACCGCTCCATGGGCAATTTCCGCGGGGAAACAGTAGGTGGATTCCGCCCTGGCAACACCCGCATGGGCCACCTCCGTGGAAAGGAAGGTCTTGATCCCCAGCTCATGGAAGAACCATGAATAGAGCGGATAGAGTGTATGAACGCTGAAAGCCCGCGGGATGCCGACAGTAAAATTGCGTTTTTCCTGCATCTCCGCCGGGGCGGCAAACTCTTCAAAGAGCATCCTCTGCCGCTTTTCAACATAATCAAAAACCGGTACGTCCTTTACCGGCTTGCGCATATTCGTGTACTTGTTGCAGCGTCCGCCGAACATGTACCTGTGGCCCGCCACGGTGAGCACCTGAATGGGACAGAGGTTGTCGCAGCTCCGGCAGGTAAAGACCCGCTCATACCCGATTTCCCGGCTCAAAAGTTCGTCGATAACAACTCTGCGTTCTTCAAGAAGGCTGTCGGCATGCTTGCGCTTGGCAAGAAGGGCAACGCCGAAACAGCCCATCAACTCAGGAGCCGGGGGCACGAGAATTTCCTTGTCGAGAAGCATGGCAAAGGCCAGAGGCACCGCAGGATTCTTGGCGACCCCGCCCTGCAAAAAGATCTTTCCGCCAATGGTTCTGTTGCCAACCACCCGGTTCAGGTAATTGGAAACGATGGAACAGGCAATGCCCGCGGTGATGTTCTCCCTGGTTGCCCCCTGCTGAACCGCCTTGCGGATATCGCTGTTGATAAAGGCGCTGCAGTGCTCCCCAAACTTAAGCGGAGCGTCGGCGCCCAGGGCGATTGGCCCGATGTCTTTGGCGCTGTGGATCGAAAGATCCCCCGCGGCGGATTCCTCAAGGAAGGAACCGGTTCCGGCGGAACAGGCCTCGTTCATCGCATAGTCGATGGGAACCCCGTTTTTCAGGAACACATACTTTGCATCCTGGCCCCCGATTTCAAAGATCGTTTCCACCCCTGCGTCAAAATAAGTAGTCCCCACCGAATGGGCGATAATTTCATTGTAAACACCGGGAGTTTCCAGGAAGACCCCCAGTATCTCCCGGCTGGAACCCGTGGTAGACACAAGGCGTATATCAATATCCTTGCTTCCCGTGTCGGCAATAACCTTCTCCTGAAGGACCCCCAGACATTCCTTGAGAGCCTTTACCGGATCGCCGTGGGTGCGGCCGTAATGACTTGCCACGACCTCGTCGGTTTCCATATCCACAAGACATGCCTTGGTAGTGGTGGAACCGCCGTCAACCCCCAGAATGTAGGGCCGCCCGGCCTTCACCCTGCCCTCCCCCTTCTCGAAACTCTTTACCTTGCCCGACCAGTCCTTCAGGGCAGAAAGGGAACCGAAACGAATCTCGTTGGGCTTGAGAAGACTAGCCGCCGCGGGAAGAGGACTTCCCGACTGAGGCGCCAGAGCCGCGGCTCCCAGAGCCTCGAAGACCGGGGCCGTATCGGGGATGATAAATTCAATTTCCGGCGCCTTTTCCCGGATAAACCGTATGATATGGCGGTTGAGCGTGATACCCCCGGTGAGAATCACCTTCCCCTTTGTAATCTTGGCCCGCTTCAAAAAGTCGATAACCTTGACCGCCATGACATCGCTCAGGGAAAGGACAATATCGTCCTTTGTCGCCTCCCTCTTGTTGAGCCTGTGGGTACAGTCGCTCTTCATGAACACGGAACACCGGGTGGAGAGGGGATAGACCTTGGCGGTGTCAGGCACCTTGTCGATGTCGTCCATGGTCATATCCATACGGGCAAGCTGCTGCTTGAGGAATTCCCCGGTACCGCTGGCGCATTTGTTGCCGGAGAAGTTATTGATAATCTTCCCGTTCTGATCCAGGGAGTAGACCACCAGATCCTCACCACCCATGCTTACCACGGCGTCGGCCTTGAGATTCAAGGCCCGCAGCGCGGCCTCCACACAGAGAGGCTCCAGAGTACCGGCCACATTGAACATGAAACGGCCCTCATTCCCGGTAACCAGCGCGGGCGTGGCTTCGACTGCATGGCCTTCTTCCAGCAGCCGGCCCACGGCCGCATAAAAATCCCCCTCGTGAGGGACTGCGGCGCTCCACTTTACCGTAGCATCGTCCAATAAAACCATTTTCAGGCTGGTGGATCCTATGTTAATTCCCAAAGACTGCATACACACCTCGTTGACCTATTCTGACATTTTCAATGATATTTGAGCTTGTCCAAAAACTGAAGTTTTGGAACAGCCTCATTTATGATAACATCCCCGGAAAATCGCTTCAACTCCTGAAAAAAGACTTGACATAAACGATAATAATAACTATTATTATAATATGTCAATGCCAGGAGAAAGGAAAGCAAAAAAACACAGTTTCAAACGGGACGCCATACTCGTGGCCCTCTGCGGAAGGGGGGATCATCCCAGCGCCCGGCAGATCTATGAAGAGTTGAAATCCTCGATTCCCGGCCTCTCGCTGGGAACGATCTACAGGAACCTCGGCCTTTTCCGGGAAGAAAAAGCGGCGGCCTCCCTGGGAGTGGTAAAGGGGGAGGAACGTTTCGACGGCAGGACGGAAGGACACAGCCACCTTATATGCGAAGGCTGCGGAAAGATTATGGATCTGCCTCCGGAACTTCAGGAAGAGCTCGATGCAAAATTATCTTTCAAGATGAACAGCTTTTCCATTGATACCAGCAAGACGGTGCTTTATGGTTACTGTGAAGACTGCCTGAAAGACAAGCTTGTCCCGGGTTTCGGGACAGACCCGCATGTAAACACCGGTTAGAGCCGTTGGCTTGCGCCGTTGTAATGGAGGTTCTCTCAAAACTTCAGTTTTGAAAGAGCAGCCGCTTAAAAATGCACGTTTCCCGGCCCAAGGGCTTGCGAAACTGCAGGAGCCGATGCAAAACCAGCCGGGTTCTGCAAGAGCTCACAGGATCATCTTTATTAGGAGAGAAAAATGAAAAAATGGGTTTGCCAAGTCTGCGGTTACGTTCACTCAGGCGATCAGCCCCCGGAGAAATGCCCCACCTGCGGGGCCCCCGCTTCCAAGTTTAAGGAGCAAAGCGTCGGCGATGGTTTCGCTGCCGAACACGTGGCAGGCGTTGCCAAGGGAGTTGAACAGGACATCATCGAAGATCTCCGGACTCACTTCAACGGCGAGTGTTCCGAAGTCGGTATGTATCTTGCCATGAGCCGTGTTGCCGAAAGGGAAGGCTATCCTGAAATCGCCGAAGCCTACAAACGCTATGCCTTTGAGGAAGCCGAACACGCCGCCCGCTTTGCCGAAATGCTCGGCGAAGTGATCACCGACAGCACCAAGAAAAACCTTGAACTGAGGGTTGAAGCCGAATACGGCGCCTGCGCCGGCAAGACCGACATTGCCAAACGGGCCAAAGAACGCGGCTATGACGCAATCCACGACTCGGTCCACGAAATGGCCCGTGACGAAGCCCGCCACTGCGCCGGTTTCCGCGGCCTTTTGAAACGGTATTTCTGAAGCGCTGATTTTAAACCGGCGCGGCCTTAAAGAATCCGGAGATTCCGGGTGGAAGCAGCGGATGCCGCCCACAAGCGGTTCTGCTGCTTTTTATTCTGTTTTAACTTGTTTAATGAAGAACCTGCCCCTTCTCCAGGGCGCTCCGGCAGGCCAGCGCCGCGGAAAAATGTCGCGTTTGCCCTTAACTGTTGGTGATGTAGCTCACCCAGTCGCTGTAATCGTTTAAGCTTGAGACACATACCCTGGGGCCGTATGCTGAAAGCCGCTTTTTTTCTTTTTCGGCGGTCTGTTCGCTGACGGTAATACGGCGAATCATGGAGCAATCTATGGGTATACCCCCCTGGGGGGGGTCCGGTGTATACTATGCGGTATTCCTTTTCTACCTCAAAGGCGCGGCGTTTGTAAAACGGAATATCCTTAAAGCGAAGGCCGCTCTTTTTAGTTCCCGGTACCGGGCCATGACCCGGGCGTCGTTTGTTTGTTAATCTGCCTTGTTTAGGTCTGTCCGCAATGTGTCGACCCCCCGAAAACCTCCACATCGGAACGGTGCCAGGCACCCGTGCGCCGCCACTAAACGGCCACTTGATAGTGACCCGGTTTCCGGTATATACTGTTATGTGCAATTGCCCCTAAAATTGTTGGTTAAAAATCGCTTGACACATACTAGAAAGTATGTTTTAATGGGCTTTAAGGAGAACAAATGAAAATTTTAAATTGGAATTGTGACGGTGGATTTTTTAGAAAAGGAAGATATAAATCTATTTTAGAATATGATGCGGATATAATGATTATTCAAGAGTGTTCAGATCCAGATAAATCGACAGAAGTTGAAAAATTATATCCCAACTATTGTTGGTTGCCTGATTATAAACCAGAAGAAGTATTAATAAAAGGTCGGACGGTACAGGATGAAGGTGTGGCTGTTTTTTCAAAAGACGGAATATCATTAAAAGGATTACTCTGGGAAATTGAATGCGATGAAGAAATTACATGGTGGAAAGTGGATAAAAGAACAGCTACTCCGGAACAAAAGACAGGAACTCCAATAATAAAAAACAGAAGATTAAGGGGATTTAATCCAGTAGAAATAAAATGTTTTGAGCTATTATTATTGGGTGTTCATACTAAAACGAGTATTACGCCTAATAAATATAATGGTATTGGACAAATGTTGCCATATTTAAAAAATATTGTCTCCGAATTGAGTAATTATAAAAATGTAATCATTGCGGGTGATTTGAATGCTGGATTTAAAGAAGGTGATAAAGAAAAATATAAAGAATTAATAGATGAGTATGATAAAAACTATAATCTAAAAGATTCTGTTCAGAATTATACTGATGTATTTATTCCAACACATTATGAATCAAGTGGAATTGGGTATATTGATGATTTTATTTTTTTATCAAAACATTTAAATATTAAAATTATACCACCTAGCAAATGGAAAATAAATACAAAAGGTAAAAAAAAGTGGGGATATGTTGGTGATAACAATAAAGGCAGTGATCATTGCCCATTAATTTTAGAAATTGAAATATAATAAGTATAGCCTAACGAATAATGGAGTACGGGGCTACTGCACATAACAGGACTGTATATGCTTCGCCGCCAGTAGGCGGCTCGGGCTACGAAAAACCGCAGTCGGCCTACG
>JAIRNJ010000187.1 GCA_031258115.1 Treponema sp.
AACATGCTTACCGGCCGCTTTGCCCAGCAAACGGGGAGCAATACCATTACCGCATCCATGTGGTTCCATATCGGCGCCAATATGGATCAGCGGGAACAGGTCTTTATCGGAACCATGACAACCAAGGGTCTCGGTATCCGTAATGTGGGAGACGACAGTTTCGTCACCCTGGAAACCCCCGAAGATGCCAACCGTACCATCGGAACCCTGGATACGGCCCTCAGGATCATCAACAAGCAGCGGGCCGACCTCGGCGCATATCAGAACCGGCTCGAACATGCAGTCAGGGGACTCGATATCGGCGCCGAAAACCTGCAGGCTTCCGAATCCCGGATCCGTGATACAAATATGGCTAACCAGATGGTCAACTATACACGGGATCAGATCCTCAGTCAGTCCGGAACGGCTATGCTGGCCCAGGCTAACCAGAGGAGCACTTCGGTCTTGCAACTTCTCCAGTAAAGTAGTATTATTTAGGTTAAGAATATGGGGAATTCTTCGGGCTTCCCCATGTTCAAATGGAAATTGTAGTACAATGCCGTCCAGGCGGCTTGTACATGCGGTGTTTTTTGACAATAACCCTCTGTTGAACAATAAAAAGCCGGACGGTTTTTTATTGCTTGCAGTACGGCGTCGCGAAGCGTTTGTCTTTTCCGGTAAACATTTCGCGCCGAATAAACAGGCGGGGTATACTGGCGCGAAGCTGTGCCCCTCCCCTGTTATCCGTACGGTGCGGTTCAGGCCATGGATGGCTTGAGCAAATCAACTCAAGGAGGGTGTTATGATTATTAACCACAACATGAGCGCCCTGTATGCCAACAGAAATCTTGGTATTACTCAGGCGGATGTTTCAAAGAGCATTGAAAAGCTCTCTTCCGGTGAGCGGATTAACCGCGCTGGTGATGATGCTTCCGGGCTTGCGGTCTCCGAAAAAATGAGGAGCCAGATCCGGGGTCTTAACCAGGCCGAAAGGAATATTCAGAATGGCGTGTCGTTTATCCAGACTACTGAAGGTTACCTTCAGGAGACTCAGGATATCCTTCATCGTCTTCGGGAGCTTTCGGTGCAGTCTGCCAACGGTATTTACACCGATGAAGACCGGATGCAAATTCAGGTAGAAGTTTCCCAGCTGGTTGACGAAGTCAACCGGATTGCCAGCCATGCCCAGTTTAACGGCATGAATCTGCTGACCGGGTCTTTTGCCAGGAATTCCGCAGTTAACCGGGTAATGCAGCTTCAGGTAGGGGCCAATATGGATCAGAATGAAAGGATCTATATTGGAACCATGACGGCAGGAGCGCTCGGTCTCCAGACTCAACAGGGTGAACTTGGCATAGTGTCCATTGCAACCCCGGAAGAGGCCAATGCGGCCATCGGTTCCGTGGATTCCGCCTTACGGCAGGTTTCCAAACAGCGGGCCGACCTTGGCGCATACCAGAACCGGTTTGAAATGGCGGCTGAAGGCGTAGCCATCGCAGCCGAAAACATGCAGGCTTCCGAATCCCGGATTAGGGATACGGATATGGCCTCAGAGATGGTGAACTTTACAAAGGATACCATCCTGAACCAGGCCGGGAACGCGATGCTGGCTCAGGCCAATGTCAGAACCCAGTCTGTACTCCAGCTTTTGGGCTAATGTAAGAGATGTATTGTTGTATTGAGAGACATCTGGACATCGTCTTTTAATACAAGGGACGGGGGAGTTCGCGCCCTTCTCCGTTCTTTTTTGAAAATTACGCTCCCAGGGAGGGGGAATAAAGCAATACTATGGGCCGCCCTTTTGGACGGCAGACACGGAGGTTTACCATGGTAGTTATGGCTTCGGCGGGAAACAGGATAAGCCCGGTTCCGCATTTGATCGATGAGGCGGCAACTCCATCCCAGTTTCATGCAGCCCAGACAAAGGCTGCAATCTCACAATTGGCAGAAATAGATCTTCCCGGTGAAAAAGAGCCGGGGGAAATTGTTGCCCGTGAATTAAGCGAAGCGGTAGCGGAACTTGAACGGGTCAGTTCCGCTTTCAACAAGCGCCTGCAGTTTGTGGTTGATCATCGTTCCAAAGAGATTACCGTCAAGGTGATCGATAAAGAAACCGATAAGGTAATCAAGGAACTGCCCCCGGAAGAATTGAAACGGCTGCACAGCGCACTCAAAGAAACGATAGGTTTTCTGTTTGACGAAATGGTTTAGGGGCACATGATGAGGGGATATGTCCGATATATACGTACCGGGGGTTAAAAGCCGGTTTGGTACAGATAAACTCATCGAAGACCTGATGAAGGTTGAACGGGCTCCTCAGCAGCGTGTTGAGAAAAACGTTGAAAACCTTCAGACTCAGAAAACTTACTGGCAGGATCTGGGAAGGCATATCGGTTCCCTCAGGGAAAGCGCCAGAATTCTCTTCTCCTTTCAAAACCCCTTTAATGACAAAGTGGCTTCTTCCTCGGATGAAAGTGTAATCAGCGGCCTGGCAACCAGGGAGGCAAAGGAACAGGAATACCGCTTTACCGTAAAACAGGTTGCCCAGGCGGATCGTTTTCTTTCCGTTCCCCTCTCCGGCGATTTCAAGCCTGAAAAAGGGGATTATGAATTTACCATCGGGGAAGAGAAGGTCGCCTTCAATTTCCGGGGAACTACGGTAAAGGAATTTGCCGATGCCCTCAACCGCCGCGGCCGGGATCTTGTCGGCGCAAGCCTTATCAGCGTGGAACCGGGAACAAAATCTCTCCTTATTGAGTCAAAAGTCAGCGGAGACAACAAACGGCTCGGCTTCGGCAAGGCTGCGGAGAAGCTTGCCATAGAGGCGGGGATAATCGAACAGGTACACAATTCCCGCCGGGATATTGACATTGAAGGCGGCACTCTTTCTGTCAAGGCGGGAAACACCGCATCTATCCGCCTGAATCCGGTTCTGCAGTCCGCGGGAAATCTGGTTCTCCGTTTTGAAACCGCCACGGAGATCCGCTCCCAGGAATCCCTTGAAATTCCCCAGCCTCCTCCGGGGCCCTCGATTCCTTCATCCGGTTCCCTTAGCTACGGCGGTATCACCATCGAAAACGAACCGTCCTCGGCCCCTTTGCCGGTTTGGACTCCTCCGGAAGCTCCAAAACGGGTAGATGATCTTAACATGATCTCCCTGAAATTTACCGACGGAAGCAGTGTTATGCTGCCCGGGATGCACGATTCCCAGAGCTTTAGCTCCAGTCAGTGGAGACTTTCCGATATTGCAGGCTCCGGAACTATCGCCTCAATCGAAATAAACAACCGGAATACTCACCGGGACATGTCGATCCGCAATATTACGGTTTTCGATCCCGACGCCCCCGGCGGCGTCAAGCCGAGAAATGCGATTTCGACCGCCCAGGATGCCATAATCACCATGGAAGGCATCGAAATCCGGCGGCCTTCAAACGATATCGATGATCTTATCCCCGGGGTTACGGTTACCGCCCGCAGTGTTTCGGATCGTCCCGTTACACTGGGCGTTACTCCCGACCGCGAAGGAGTAAAGGAATCGATCATCAGTCTTGTGGGGAACTATAACCGCCTTATGGCTGAAGTTAATGTACTTACCCGCCGGGATGACAAGATTGTTCAGGAACTTTCCTACCTTTCCAAAGAGGAACAGGATGAATTGAACAAGCGCCAGGGAGTTTTTTCCGGGGATTCTACCCTGACCCAGTTCAAAAGCAACCTCCAGCGCTCTGCGTCGGTCCCCTACCCTGCTTCCGCCGATCAGGATCTGATTATGCTGGCCCAGATTGGAATCAGTACCGATGTACGGCGTTCCGGCGCGGGGGGCAGTTACGATCCTTCCAGGCTGCGGGGTTACCTTGAAATAGACGAAAAGGCTCTCGATCATGCATTGGAAACCCAGCTTCCGGTGATTCAGCAGCTATTCGGCTCCGATACCGATGGGGATCTCATTATAGATTCGGGGCTGGCCTATTCCCTGGATCAGCTTACCAAGCCCTATGTGGAAACCGGTGGTTTTATCGCCCTGAAGACAGGTACGATAGATTCCCGGATAAGCCAGGATCAGCGCCGGATAGATACCATGGAACGGCAGCTTGCCGCCAAGGAAACAGCCCTCAAGATCCAGTACGGTCAAATGGAAGGAGCCTATACGCGGATGGAGAGGATGCAAAATTCTCTGGATCAATTCAACCGGCAGAATAGTCCCGGCAACAGGTAGCATGATGGAAATTAGCATAAATGGCGAAAAAGGCGGCATTACCCTTGAACAGGAAAAAACCGCCGGGGAAGTCCTCTCCGGGCTCGAAAACTGGCTCCGCAACTCGGGCCACCGTTTAAGCGGAATAAAAATCAATGGAGAATTGGTTAAGGCGGCCTCCCTGGAGGATGTATTTGACAGGGATCTGGGGGATATTGAAAACATGGATATTCTTACCAGTTCCTGGGCGGAACTGGCGGTAGATGCCCTGGCGGCCCTGATTCGGGATCTCTGCGACTTTGAAGAATCGGATTTTCAGGATCGCAGCCGCTTTGCCGCCGAATGGATCGAGAGTCCCTCTTCCCGTTTTCTTTCGGAAGAGATTCCGGAAATTCACGCGTGGGCTTCTTTTGCTTTTTCAGGACAGGGTTACAGTCCTTCGGAGCTTAAACTCATTGTGGAGGAAAGACTTCGGGAATTGGGAGATCCCCGGGCGGAGCTTGAGAAGATCGGGAAGCTGGTAGAAGAACTGGAAAAGAGGCTTGAGGATCTGCCCCTGGATTTCCAGACCGGAAAGGACAGGCAGGCAGCGGAAACGATTCAGATCTTCAGCGCGGCGGCGGAAAAAATCATGCGGATCTATGCGATCCTCAAGGTGGAAGGCTACGATTTGATATCCCGCAGGGTGGAAGATAAGACCCTGCCTGAGTATTTGGAAGAATTCAATACCGCTTTACGGGAATTGCTGGCCGCCTATGAGGCAAAAGATGCGGTTTTGGCAGGAGATATTGCCGAATATGAACTGGCGCCCCGGCTGACCAGGCTTTTTGCCGGCATAAAAGGAGATTGAAACGCATGGGAGTGCCTCTTTTCCTATACCCCCTGCAGATGCCCCAGTTTTATAAACAGACGCGGCCGCAGGACGCCGTAGTATTCGGCATCGGGATTGTCCTAATCATCTTTATTTTTATTATTGTCAATATTGCCAAAAAGCGTTCCCCTGTCCTGAATTCACAATCCGTAGGCGGCGGCGTTTCCGGCCCCAAACATTTTTCCGGCTTTGCCCTGCACCGGATTGCCGCCGATATAGGCCTGGATAAAGAGCAGACAAAAATACTGGAATTTGTTCTTAAAAGTGACGGGGTGGTGGATATCGAGCGTTCACTTAACAGCTCCAACCTTCTGGATCGTCACTTCAAAAGGGCCTACCGTTTGATCGAACGGAATGCCAATACAGAAGAAGAAGCGCAGAACCGGCTGGCGATTCTCTTTGCAACCCGTAATATACTGGAAAACTCAGGCGGCGCCGGGGGAGGAGTTACCTCTACCCGCCAGATACCCGAAAATACCGCGGCCGTGCTCACGGTGGGAACCGAAAGCTATCCGGTTAAAGTACTCTCCACCAAGGGCGAAAGTCTGATAGTGGAAAATCCATATAATGCCCTGGGTTCCCCAATAAGGCTTCCCAGGGGAGGCAAAGCGACACTGGCTTTCTTTACCCGTTCCAGTAAAGGCTTTGCCTTTGAGACCAGGATTATGGGCGCCTCAAGCTCCGGAGACAAGCCGGTATTGCAGCTGATACATTCATCTCAGCGTAAACAGCTTTCCCAGCGGCGTTTCCGAAGGAGACAGGAAGTTATTTCCTGCGGGCTTTTCCTTGTTAAAGTTGAAGACGCAGGAAGAAAAAAAGAAAAAAAGATGATTGTGGACAAGCGCCAGATAAAGGGAACGATCATGGACATCTCCATAGGCGGTTGTTCCATAAAAGCCAATGCCGCAATTCCTTCCGGTACCCTTCTCAAGATCAGCTTTGATCATAGCGGTTTCATGTCTGTGGCCGTACTGGGACAGGTGCTCCGTACCAACCGGAGCGGGGTGAGCATTGTCATGCATATCAAATTCCTCCGTATTCCCCGAAAATCGATGAACGCCATCAACGCTATAGTTTTTGATTACAGTGATGATTGACGGCAAAAAAAAGAGGTAATATAGTTAAAATAGATGAAAATTCTGGAATTCAAAAATATTACCCGCAAGGATGTACCTATTTATTACCGGAATGTTTTTTCCGGAACAGTGGTTTTGGAACTGGTAAACAAATCCGTAGATGTATCCCTTGATTTTTCCATTGAAAAAAAACCAACTGGACACAAGGAAATAATTGTTACATTAAATGAAAAGGTGGATTATCCTCTTGTTCCTCTTATGAAAGAATTAAAAAAATACATAGATAATCTGGATGATTCAGGAGCCCTCCCTGGTTAGCGTTATCAGTTCTTCCGCGGAAGAAACTATCGCATTGGGAGAAAAACTCGCGGCGGCTTTACCGGCCGGCAGTATTGTTACTCTGGACGGAGGCATCGGAGCCGGAAAAACCACCCTGGTTAAGGGCATTGCCCGTGCTTTGGGCATAGAGGCGGAGATTACCAGTCCCACCTATACCATTATCAGCGAATATGAAGGGAAGATTCCCCTTTACCACATAGATGCGTATCGTCTTGCAGGGGATGAAGATTTTTTTTCAATCGGCGGCACGGAGCTTCTCTCCAGGGGAGACGGCCTGACATTCATTGAATGGAGTGAAAGGATCTCCCGATCCCTGCCTTCCGGGAGTATCAATGTGGAAATAGAGATTCTGGAAGGAGATAAACGGCGGATTTTCATTTCCGGGGTGGAATTTGAAGCTCTGCCGCAATCTTCCCGGGGACGCGGGGAGGAGACGGGTTTAATCGGAGGCTTGTCACGGTAAATACACTCGCCATCGATACGGCTGCCGGGTTTTTCTCCATCGCGCTCAGGGCCGGGGACAGGGTGTACCATTTTGAAGAGCAAACCGCGAGAGGCTCTCCAAATGCCGCACAGCGGTTTCAGGCGCAAGCGGCATCCCCGGGCCCGCAGAGCGAAGGGACTCACAGGGCTGCGGTTTCCCATCATTCGGAACTGCTTCTCGATTGCGCCGGTTTTTTGACGGAAAAAGCGGGAATCAGACCTGCGGATATTGGGGCT
>JAIRNJ010000227.1 GCA_031258115.1 Treponema sp.
CATGAATTGCTAAAGCACAATTTAGTATATCGTAATATACTAAAGTATAATATAGCAAATATTATTCGGCAAGTCCGGTGTCCCGGTCTGCATTAGAGTTGTTCAATAACTACAGACACTAATTACCGTGTTTTTCCTACTCCGGCTTGTCTGCAGTATTTTTTTATTACACAGGCAGAGCAGAAGGGGCTCAGGGGACGGCAGAGCTGCTGGCCGTAAAGCACGAGCAGGGGATTGATGTCTTTCCAGTATTTTTGCGGCAGAGTCCGCCGCAGTTCCATTTCCGTTTCTTCAGGCGTTTTGGTTTCCACCCAGCCGGCACGGTTGCTGATACGGTGAACATGAGTATCCACACAGAGGCCGGGAAGCCCAAAGGCTTCAACCAGTACAAGATTTGCCGTCTTCCGTCCCACTCCGGGAAAGGCCAAAAGTTTTTCCATGTCCGCGGGAACCTCATCGCCGTATTGCTCCAAAAGGAGTTCTGCAATCGCCTTCAGATTGCGGGCCTTGGTTCGGTAGAAACCTGCAGGATATGAAAGACGGGCTATCTCATCTTCGCCGAGAGCCCGGAGGCTTTTGGGATCGGGGGCCTTTTCCAGAAGCCGTTTGGAAGCGGCAAGGGTAACTTCATCCTTGGTCCGCAGGCTTAGGATGGTGGATACCAGCACCGCCCATGGGCTCCGCCTGTAGTGTTCCGCCACCATGGTTACCGAAGGATCTCCAAGTCCTTCCCGCCACCTTTCAAGACCTTTGACGATGGCATCCCATTCCCTGTTCAGCATTGCCTTCCTCCGTTCAAGAGACATACGGCTTCGGCTTCCACCGCTTTGCCTTCCCCTACCGGGCCCAGCCCTTCGGCAGTCTTGCCTTTGACAAAAACAGCTTCCAAAGGCGCATCCAGCGCGGCGGCCAGGGAGGAACGGATCAAATCCCGGTAGGGAAGAATTTTCGGCTTTTCACAGGTGACGGTACAGTCCAGATTGGAGAGAACGTAGCCTGCCTCCCGGACAAGAGCCCAGGCGGAACGCAGCAATTCCATGGAATCGGCATCCTTCCACTTGGGATCGGAAGAAGGAAAGAGAGTCCCTATATCTCCCAGACCTGCAGCTCCTAAAACAGCATCGGTTACCGCATGAGCCAATACATCCCCATCGGAGTGGCCCAGTTCCCCTCTTTCGGAAGGCAGCTCCACACCGCCCAGCAAAAAGGGCCTCCCCTTGATCAGACGGTGCAGATCCTTTCCAATGCCTATCCGTATCATGTTCACAACAGATCCTCCGGGAAGGTTATTTTTTTGTTGGCTTCTTCTCCGCTCACCGCCGCAACAGGGCCGCAAAATTCCGCCCATATTTCCGCATCATCAGTATAGTCCCTGCCTTCAACAGTTTCTTTTTCCGCAGCCTTTTTGTGAGCTTCGAGTATATCAGGAAAACGGAAAGCCTGGGGGGTTTGAGCGCCCCCGGTCAGAGAACGCGGCAGATGCCTTTTTACAAAACCCTTTCCGTCAAGCTCTTTAGGGGTATCGGTCAGGGGAAGAACCGGAAGGGCCGCCCCATGGACAAGAACGGCCTCCATGACACTTCTGATAAGGGAAGAACTTACCCAGGGCCGGGCGCCGTCATGAATAAGCACATATTCCACCGGATATGCGGCCAAAAGATTCAAGGCATGGTAGACCGAGGCACGGCGGGTTTTCCCTCCCGGTACAAAAGCAAGAAGAGGCTTGTCTTCAGAAAATAATTCCCTGGGAAGCGCCTCACGGGCCGCCATTTCCCCCATATCAGGAGAGAGAGGAACGGTAATTGCAATAAGGCTAAAATCCGGAAAGGCGGCAAAGGCGGCTACCGATGCGCCAAGAACCGTTTGCCGGCTGCCGGGCAGAAGGAGATACTCCTTTTTCCGGCCCCCCATTCTGACCGAATTCCCGGCGGCACAGACGACCGCGGCAAAGCGGCCTTTCGGCGTTATTTTGACTCCAGACGGGTAAAGATCAAATTCTCCACTTCTTCCCGGGTTTTGTGGAGAGAAAAAGACACTTCATCCTCTAAAAGCTTAAGAGCGGAATCGTAGAGCTTCCGTTCCAGGATCGGCAATTCTTTTACCTTGCTCCGGTGGTAAAGGGAACGGACAATGGATGCAATATCCTTTACACTCCCCTTCTTCAAGAGATCCAGATTCATTTGGTAACGAAGCTTCCAGTCCGAAGGGATCGGGTCATAATCCTGCCCGATAAGATCCAGGGCCTCCTGGGCCATATCCCTGTCAACAATCGGGCGGATACCCAGGCCTTCGGCGTTATTCACCGGAACCATGATGGTCATGTCCGTGACCTCAATATAAATAACATAATAGGGAACCTTTTCGCTCTTGAAGTCCCGTTCCTTGATAGCGGTAATCTTACCGACACCCTGGCTGGGATACACGACTCGCTGATCTACAGCAAAAGCAGGTTTCGTTGCTACAGCATTACTCATTAAAACAAGTATAGCACAAAAACCGCATGTAGGAAACTACCCCCCGTTACTCAAGCTTCTGTAAAACACGGTTAGTTTTACAGAGGCTCACTCGATACTTTCCTCCACCGGAGAGGACTCGGACGGGGAAAGCTCCGGAACATCCTCCGGCGGTTCGGCCGGAGTTTCCGGAACACTATCCCGTACAGGTTCCGGAGGAGGACCGGAAGCCGCGGGAGCAGGGGTGTTATAACTGTCTCCCTCTGCGGGGCCGGAACTGCCGCCCCTTAAACTGTCCACCGTACCGGCCGCGGAATCTTTAAGATTATCAAACCATGCGGAAAAACCGCCCTTTGAACCGGCTTCTTCCCTGGCCTGGTACTCGTCCCGCTCAACCTGATACATGCCGTCATCACCCTTTTCGCCGAGAAGCCCCATAAGCCAGCCCTGGTCAAATATAGCGGCAAGCTCCTCCGCCTGGGCAATAGTAAGATACAAAGGGATGCGAAGAGAGGAAAGAGTGGCCTTGTCATTGGTCGAAACATCCGCCTTGGCCTTGAGCATGAGCACCTGGAAATAGGGACTATCCCGCTTGAAAACATAGCCCAGATCGATCTGCGGCTCTGAAGTATAACGCTCGCTGATGGATACTTGAAGGGAAGAAAACACCGCCTTCCCCCTTATCTTGCCGTAAGCCCGCTGCTTCCCCCGCTTGACCAGTGCCCGGTCATTAAAGTCCTGCTTGTAGTGTTTTACCGCTTCCACAAAGGCGGCCCTGGCGTCCTGAGACCAATACTGGCGGTAGAACACCGTTTGATAGGTAAACTGAAGGTAAACGGCATTCTCCCGGGGTTCAAATACGGTTTCAATATCCCGTTTCTGGAGCCCGTTCATGAATGGCTTATCAAGCTGTACCTGAATGGTGCCGGTAGGGATAGGATCTACATTGGCCACCATATTTGGGTACTTCTTGCTGTCCGGAATCGTATAACAGGCGCTTAAAACCAGCGAAATAAATAAAAAAAATGCCGCAATCGATGCATATGCATTTACATATACATTTGCGTAAGAAAATAGTGCTTTCATTTCGTTATTGTACCCTTTATATCCTGAATAAACAAGAAGAAGGATACAAGGTAACATCCCCATTGAAGCAAACGATTGATTGAGGAAATAAAAGTCGAGCATTGGGCTGATAGGTTGTAACGTCTAAAACTTTTACCTGTATAAAATAAGCGCCGCATTTGAAAGGAATTTACAGTTCTTCAACCTCTTTGACGGAAAAACCGCTCACCTGGGCAATCTGCTCAACAGAGAGCCCTATTTTCTTCATCTTGCGGACTATTTCACGAGTACGCTCTTCCATCTCAGCTTTTTTAGCTTCCATCTCAGCTTTCATTTCGGCTTCCATCTCAGCCTTCATTTTAGCTTCCCTCTTGGCCACGATCTCTTCAGCGATCCCTTCAGCGATCTCTTTAGCAATCTCTCCAGCAATCTCTTCAGCGATCTCTTCAGACCTGGTCATTATGATGTCCTGCAGTCTCATACCGGCCTCCTTAAATTCATCGTATTTCCCGTATACCTTATTATATAAACGATCCAGCAATTCAATCAACAACCGCAGTTCTTCGGTGTTCAAAATACCCGATTCCCCGCTCCTCTCCGCAGTGTTCAGGATTTCATTCACCATAGTACTCACTTCCTCCGACAGTTCCTGTAATCTTTCGTGGCTTCCGG
>JAIRNJ010000010.1 GCA_031258115.1 Treponema sp.
CTTTACGGGCAGAGCCGCGGCCAAGGCGATGAACCTGTTCAGCAGGCGGTCCTTGCTGCCGCAGCCTACAACGTGGATAATGCGTATCTCTTTATGTGCGGCTTTCCGTATGCGTTCCATGACGTTCCGGTATTTAAGGGCAAGGCTCTCGTAAATAACTCTGCTGATTGTCCCTATTCATCCGGTTTTACTTCACCCTGCCCGGTTTTTTTAAGGTAAGCGCAAATCGCTTCGGGCATATCATCGGGGGTTAAAGAAGTCGGGCGCGTCGGGATCGATAAACGCAAAGAAAGGCGGCGCTTTTTCCGCCATTGCCATAATCGTATCGTAGCCCAGATCCGGCTTTGCCTTATTCCAGCATCTCTTGCTCTGCTGGAGTATCCACAGCCCCATGACATTTTTCAGGAAGAGCGATTTTCCCAAAGCGCCGCCCGAATTGGAAATATTCAAATCGCTGGCGGTCCGGTCGAGTACCGGCTCGTCCAGTTCCGTACCAAATATGGACCATGTGCCGGAGCTGATATAGGCAAAGTCGTCCCCCTTCGCGGGAATGGCAAGGGCGGCGCTTGCGGTATCATGCACGGCCGGGGCGATGATCCTGACTCCCCGGTTTACGCAGGTACTGTCGGCAATGTCGTCTCGTAAAACGCCGATAGAGTACAACTCCTTCCCGTATGTGGCCGCGTACTTTCGCAGACCCGCAAGGATCTCCTCGTAAAACCGGTAGATGTTCCAGCGCAGGCTTCCTCCAAGCAAAACGTAGCGGGTAGGAAAACGGTGCAGTTCTTCCATCACCAGTTTTCCGTTTTCCAGAGTTCCTGCTATACAACGGCCGCTGTCGGCTCCCAAATCAACAGAAAAATACCGGTTCATGTTTCACCTCTACGTATATATATGGGGGGGCTGTTTCCGTAAGGCGGTCGCGTAAAAAACAGGCCGCCGTCCGCCCCCCCTACGCCGGAGCCTCCTCCCCGGCCTTCGGCCGTGTCCGGGGTCTCCGGCTACCCCCCTCATGCCGCCCTTGAGCATGCAGCGGGCAGTCTCGGTGCGTACCGCCCCAACCGGTTTGCTCACCAGCGTTTCTACACAGTCCACATTGCCCTTAAACGCGTACGATCCCCGTATTGCATTTTTAATTTGTCCATGAACATATTGCCCCGTTCGTCAATCGGGTCAAGGCAGTCCTTTGGTGGTGGTTGTTGACTTTTTCACCCATTGGGTGATTGTGATATTTGTCTAATTCCTTATATTATAACGAGTTATGTAATTCGCTGTACGGATTCAGGAATAAGACATAGCAAAGAACCGGCATCCGCCTTTATGCTGTTATGCGTCCCTGTCCTGCAGGCCGGAGCGGATGGATATGAGGGAAGAAGCCAGGGCGGAAAAGACGATAAGGATGCCGATAAGGGCCGGAGGGCCGGGAATAATGATAATAAAATTATACATGCCATGAATAACCACGGCTGAAAGGAAGCGGAAAAAGGCCCGCGGGGGATCTTCTCGAAAGGATGCGGCGGCAGAGCCTGTTCGGGCCGCGCAGGCGCCGTGAAGAGGTGCAGCGGTAAAGGCCCGCAGAAGCGCAATGCGTATATCGGCGGCGCCGTATGTGGCGGCTTCCAGAACGGCAAAACCCAGACCGGAGAGGAGGCCGGCAAGAGCCGGCGGCAGAACCGGGAAAGGGAATTTTTTTATGAGGGTAAAAAAGACGAGAAGCACCAGGAGGCGGCTCAACTCCTCGGTAAAAGCTATTCTAAAGAAAAAACGAAGGAGGATGCCCCTCAGCCGATCCGGCTGGACTCCTCCAAGGCCCGAAGGAAAAAGGCTCTGGAAAAGTACGGCGATGAACAGGGATACAATGCCCGAAAGAAGGCAGCCGGCAAAGAGGAGGGGAGGCATGGCAATGCGGAAATGCCGGATTACAAGCCATGCGGCAAGAAGCGGCAAGGCGGCAATGAGGATAAGGATCAGCATGAGGAAAAGGGCATTCATACCGCTTCCATTATACAGAAAAAAAACCTAATCTCTACCCATGGGAATTATTCTGATTACAGGGCCAAAACATTCGGGGAAAACCAGTGCAGGGCGGGCCCTGGCAGCGCTTATGAAGGGCCCCTTTATCGATCTGGATGAACTGATAGCGGAGAGGGAAGGAAAAAGTCCCCGGGAACTCTACCGGGAAGGGCCTGAGGTCTTCCGCAGGGCAGAAGCGGCCGCGCTGCAAAGTCTCCTTCCTCCCGGAAAAGCCTGTGTCATTCTGGCCGCGGGAGGCGGGCTCTGCGACAACCCGGTAGCTCTGGAATTCCTGAAAAATCCCGGCATCAGCATCGTTTTTCTTGAGACTTCCGCGGAGACAGCCTGGAATCGCATCAAAGAGGCGGCCGGTGAGCTTCCCCCCTTCCTGGATACCGGAAATCCGCAGGAAACCCACCGTCTTCTCCATGAACGCCGTTCCGCCGCATACCATTCACTTGCTCAAATTCATATCCGGGCAGAGGGGAAAAGCCCGGAACAAATGGCCGCGGAGATCCGTTCCGCCATGCTTCTGCCGGGAAAGCTTCAGCAATTTTACTTTTAGCCGCCCCTGGCATGGGTGATAACAAACAGCAGGAAATCATTCCAGCCCTGGAACTCAAAGGCCCAGAAAAAAGTACGCAATGCGTTGTAGAATTCCTCCCGCCTTCCGAAATATGAACGCGCCTGTATAAACTGCTCATCACAGAGTATCATCAACCCGTGAACCATAAACGCCAATAGATTCA
>JAIRNJ010000012.1 GCA_031258115.1 Treponema sp.
CCATAGCTTGGCTTGAAGACCCGGATTGCAGCAGATAAAGAAGGGAACTTCTACCCCAGGTCGCTCATTCTCTCCATGGGGGACACGATTTCCGTAACCCTGACGCCGAAGTTTTCATCGATGACTACGACTTCTCCCTTGGCAATGAGTTTGTGGTTTACGAGAATATCCACCGGCTCACCGGCAAGCTTGTCAAGCTCGATGATGGTTCCCTCGCCCATCCCCAGGATGTCTTTGATAAGTTTTCTGGTGCGGCCAAGTTCGACGGTCATCTCCATGAAAACATCCATGATGAGACCGATGTTGCCCTGTTCCTGGGCGGTGGCGCGGGGCATAAGGTTGGGGAACTGAACGGCCTGGACATTGGCGGCCCCGCCCATGGGCATATTCGGCGGCGCGGCGGCCTTCGATTTATAGGGTTTCCCCCGGACAAATATCGTAAGGGATGTAATTAGTGGTTTCTACTTTTTCTCCTGCTATAAGCCGCAGGAGTATATGTATAGCTTTTTCCCCTACTTCCTCTATAGAGGTGGATACCGTAGTAATCCTGGGGGTAATATAGGCAAGAATATCCAGATTATCAAAACCCATCAGACCCGCATCTTGGGGTATAGAAATGCCCATCTCTCTGAAATTCCTGAGCAGTTCCAGCGCATAAATATCACTCGAACAGAAAAAAGCGGCTTTCTCCTTTTCTTTTCGGAGCATGGTAACAGCGCTTGGACTGAAATCTTTCTCTGTCAAAATATCGTATTTCAGCTTCAGGTTTTTCTTTACATAATGGAGAAAACCTTCTACCCGCTGTTCCTGGGAATAGAGGTTAAACAGACCGTTCTGGCTGCCTTTTTTCCGAAACGGAGGGCAAACAAAACAAATCCGTTTGTATCCTGCCTCGTTGATATATTGGGTGCTTTCATACGCCGCCTTGAATTCGTCAATAGAAACATGGGGAATTCCAGACAGTTGGTTTCCAACGGTAACAATAGGAATCTCCAGTCCTTTCAGTTCTCTGATAAAATCTTCCCCCTGGGTGATGGGAAGCATGATAAGGCCGTCTACCCGGCGGGAAGCAAGATTGTGGAGTATCTGTTTTTCCGATTCAATATCCTTTTCGGTTACCGCGATATAGGTGAAATATCCGTGACTTCTTGCAATCAGGTTTATGGCATTACTCATCTGAGAAAAAAAACGATTTTTAAGGTCGAACAATACTACCCCTATCGCCATTGATTTTCCCCGCGAAAGGGAGGACGCAATAAGATGGGGGCGATAATTATACTCTCTGGCGGCTTTTTGAATCCGTTCCCGGGTAGTCTTACTTATTCCTGGCCGTCCGTTCAATGCCCGGTCAACCGTACCCCGGGAGACATCGCATATTTTCGCCAGATCTTTAGTTGTTATGGCCATCCGTATTAATCCGGAAGGAAGCCGGAACAAGCCGTCGTGCGGCAACAGGTTCCCCCGAAACCTCCAAAAATTGCTTAAGTACTATCATAGCTCTGATTTGATTAACCTGTCAAAGCAAAACAAAAAAATCACAGTTAAAACAGCAGTCTTGATGTAAGGAGAAAAGTGGACATTTAACCTCTTTTTTCAAGAGCCAGTTTCATCTGGCCAAAAGTCTATACCAACTGCGTTTTGAAACTGGCTCAGATTTCAGTTTTTCCCAAACGGTGCATTTTTTCAATTTCACTGAGTTTAACATTTTTTTCTTGACAAGTCAAAAACTATAGTATATCCTTTTAAAAACGTGCACGTGCACGAATTTATTTATTTCCGGCTAATTGCCACTATTTTTAGGAGGAACAATGAAAAAGTTCGGTAGTCTCTGTTTGATTCTCGTGATGGGATTAATAACTCTGGCAGGTTGTTCAAAAAAAGAAAGCCCTGGCAACGGGGCCGGTTCTACAGAACCCTTTACCCTGAAGGTTACCTATAAGGGGGGCAGTACCCCCAAGGATCTTCTCGACAAGGGTTTAGACATCTTTACCCAACAGTCTGGTATCCCCGCTGAGGTGGTTTTTATACCTGGGAGCTGGGCAGACTATATTACCAAACTCCAGACCATGATCGCCGGTGGTGACATCGTAGATACTTGTACCGTCGCAATTGAAGGTTTTGAACTGATGGTTAAAAGTGGTATGGCCGTGCCTGTTGATGACTGGATTGCCCAACACAAGGCTGAATGGGATGCTGTAGTTAATGATATCAATCCCATGGTTATGGATTTTATGAAATTCGACGGTAAACTGTACGGACCTCCCAATGAATGGAACAACATAGTTACTCATTTAAATACGGATCTTCTCAAAGAAGCTGGCCTCCCCCTGCCGCCGCCCGATTGGGGAAAAGAACAATTTCTGGAATATGCCCAAAAGCTGACCCACAAACGCCCTGACGGTACTACACAGTACGGCTGTTTTGTCCCCAATTACTATTTCGGTTTTGAAGCATGGCTCTATAACAATAATGCCGCCTATATGACCGCCGACTTCAAAAAAAGCATGCTGTTGGACCCCGCTGTGGTTGAGATGTTCCAGTTTATGTATGATCTGATTTATAAATACCAGGTTGCACCTATTCCTGAACCCGGCCTGAATTCTACCCGCATGTTGGAAGAGGGCAATGTCGCCATGATCTGGGCAGGCCGCTGGGTCACCAGCAACTATGTGAGGGATGGTTTCAAAAATGTAGCTGTTCAGTATGTACCCAATTTTAAAACCAATGTAACCATCTGGGGCGGTCAAGGTGTATTCACTCTCAAGGCCACTAAACATCCTGAAGAGGCTACCTCGCTGGCTATCTTCCTGGCGTCAAGGCCTTGGGTTGAGACAATTATGGAGTATGGCGCCATTCCAGTACTCAATAGTGTAGCCGCACAGGTAGTACCCGCTCTGGGAATTCCCCAGAATGCGGAACTCTTTTTCAACAGCGCTCCGGTCATTAAACCCGTACAAGCTCCTGCGACCTATGCGGAATGCGCCAATCTTGTCTCAGGGGTCATGAGCGACATTCTGATTAACCGGGCTGATTTGATGACAACCTTGAAAGCCGCGGAAGTGGAATTAAATTCCATCCTTATGGATTAGTTTTTATTTTGAAGCTCCAATCAGAGTCGGAGTAATCTTGATACCCCATGACCTACCAGGTTCGTGGGGTATTTTCAACAGGATGGTATTAATGAAAGAAAAGGCTGCTTATTTTACCAGACGTCAGCATCAAAACAACCGGGACGGTATCCTGTTCCTTTTGCCGGCCCTGATTTCCTATACCCTTTTTATCGCGGCCCCCATAATAATGGCCCTGGGACTCGTTTTTTTGAATTACAATCTGGTGTCACCCCCGAAATTTATAGGTTTCAACAACATAAAGCGCTTACTCATTGACTCCCAATTCACCCAGGTTCTGGGAAACACCTTAAAATTTTTCTTTATTCTGACGCCTATTCACTGCATATTGGCATTAGGTTTTGCCTACGCGGTATATTCTATCAGAGTATCAAGAGTCAGATCAGTAATACGCAATATAATCTACTTTCCGACTATTGTTACTACCGCTTCGGTAGCCTATGTATGGCGCTATATGTTCGGTACTGATACGGGGTTCATTAATTATTACATCCGCAGTCTGGGCTTCAATAATATTCCGTGGATGACCGATCCGGCGATGATTTATGTGACTATTGCTCTTTTCAGTATGTGGAAATTTATAGGAACTACTTTCCTTTATTATTTTGTAGGTCTGCAGAACATTCCTTCCACTTATCATGAAGCGGCCATTATCGATGGCGCGGGGAAATTCCAGACCTTTTTTAGAATTACTCTGCCGCTCCTGAGCCCTACCATATTCTTTGTTTTTGTTACCAATATGATTGGTGTTTTTCAGATATTTAATGAACCCTTCCTTATCGCTTCCAACAATCCTGTAGTCCGTACTCTTGCCCTTCATATATACCTCAATGCTTTTGACAATATGCGCATAGGGTACGCCAGCGTACTGGCTGTTATTATGCTGGCAATCATACTCACTATCACTGCCATACAATTCAGTGTTCAAAAAAGGTGGGTAAACTATGATTATGAATAAAGAAAAAGCAGGAAGGAATATCCGTCAGGGAATCCTCATACTCATTCTGGGTTTTTATTGTATAATAAGTCTGCTCCCGTTCTTCTGGACTTTTTCCTCATCCTTACGACTGCCGACAGAATCATACAAGATGCCGCCCTCATTCTTCCCCACTGATTTCCATTATCAGCACTACATCTCGGTGTTTACCCATTTCCCTTTCTTCCGTTTTATTTCTAACAGCCTTTTTGTATCCTTCACCATTATGATATTAAGTCTCGGTGTTACTACCATGGCGGCTTATTCTTTCGCGCGTATAGATTTCCGGGGGAAAAAGGTCTTTTTTGTAGTATTCATGTCAGGAATGATGGTATCGCACTACGCTACCATGATTTCACTGTACATCGTCATGTCAAAACTTCATCTGGTCGGTTCGCTTTGGGCTCTTATTATCCCCGGGACAATACACCCCTTCCATATTTTTCTGGTGCGTCAGTTTATGATGACCATACCGAAAAGTTATGAAGAAGCGGCGGAAATTGAAGGTTGCGGCCATTTTGTTATTTATTGGAAGATAATGGTGCCCATGTCCAAACCGGTGATGATGATTGCGGGTCTCCAGGCTTTTATTGGATCATGGAACGATTTCCTCGGCCCTCTTATCTATCTTTCAAACTGGGACAAAATGACCCTGCCTATCGGTATCCGGCTGCTTAACGGTTATATGGGAACCGGGAGTATGTCAGTTATCCTTGCGGGGATCACACTCTCTCTGATAATGCCCATAACTCTCTACTTATTCGGACAACGCTATCTCATTAAGGGAATTGCCTTGACCGGTATAAAAAGCTAAACCGGTAATTTATCAAAGGAGTAACAGATGAAAAAACTTAACGAAAAAGCCGGTACAATTCGCTTTTTGCTTGGAGGCATTGGGACTGGAAATATTTCACTGGATCAAAACGCCCGGTATACAGATTTTGAACTTTGGAATTATCCCAATAAGGGCTTCCGGAGTCCTTATACATTTTTTGCTGTCCGGGCGCAAACCCCTGATGGCAAAATATACACCAAGGCTCTGGAATCCCGGCTTGTTCCGCCTTTCAGCCACGGCCATGGCTGCCCGGTTCAGGATTTGGGCGGCCTTTCCCGGTTCAGACATTCTGAAATGACAGGAAATTTCCCTTTTGTTAATTATATTCTCACAGATGAGGGAATGCCGTTGGAAGTGGAACTTGAGGCCTTTACACCCCTTATACCGCTCAATACAGATGACTCATCCCTGCCCGTAGCTGTACTTAGGTATTCGGTCAGGAATACTTTAAATACGCCGCTCGATGTCAGCGTAGCCGGTTCTTTCTGTAACTTAAGTGCCTTAACCGGAAAAAATCAACGGTCACGAAAATATACTTTCGGACCTAGTCTCAACAAACATGTTGAAACCGATCAATTTCGGGGAATTCATTTCCTTCCCGGTGATAAAACCGAAAAAGATCTGGAATATTTCGAAATGGCCCTGATTACCACTGAAAAGAGTAAGATTAGCTATCTTGAAAAATGGGCTGAAGGGGCATGGCTGGATGGACTACAGGATTTCTGGAACGACTTTACCGCCGATGGTGAATTAACTCCCGGACGTCCTCTTAGAGGCGAAGGGAATACGCTGGTGAGGAATACCGCTCCTATCGGTTCTCTCTGTGTTAAAAAGAATATCAGGGCTGGTGAAAAAGCAAAATTTGAATTTATCCTGAGCTGGTATCAACCTAACCGCATCAGATCCTGGAATATCAATCAGCTGGTTTCTGATGAGCATCCTATAATACGCAATTATTACGCGAAATTCGGACCGGCTCTGGAGAGCGCATCTTATCTTGTAACTAATCTCAAACGGCTGGAAGATGAAAGCAGAAAATTTGTTAGAGCACTGAGTAGCGGTACATTGCCTGATTATGTTACCGAGGCGGTCTCTGCTACCATGACGGTGATTCGCAGTAATACTTGCTTCCGAGTAGAAGACGGGACATTTTTCGCATGGGAAGGCTGTAACGATACCAGCGGGAGTTGTTATGGAAACTGCACTCATGTATTGAACTATACCCAAACTATGGCATTTCTGTTTCCTGACCTTGAACAATCCATGCGGAAAACCGAATTCCTTTACGAGACGGAAAATGATGGCCGCCAATATTTCCGTTCTCATCATTACATGCAGGATTCCCCCCATTCTATGCCTCCTGCGGCCGATGGCCAACTTGGTACTATTATCCGCCTCTACCGTGACTGGAAACTCTGCGGAGATGATGCTTTCATCCGGAAAATGTGGCCCAAGGCAAAGCTGGCCCTGGAATATGCCTTTACCTATTGGGACAAAGACGGCGATGGTCTCTTGGAAGGGCAGCAGCACAATACCTATGATATTGAATTCTATGGTATCACCAGTATGATTAATTCTATTTATTTTGCCGCCTTGCGGGCAGGGGAAGAGATAAGTCTTTACCTTGATGACAAAGAAAGTGCGGAAAAATATCAGATGATCAGGATCAAAGGAGCCCAAAAACTTGAAGCTCTTACCTTCAATGGAGAATACTATGAACAAAATCTGGAAGACATTAACAGGTATAAATACCAGTATGGTAAAGGTTGTTTGGCGGATCAATTGCTGGGTCAGCAATTAGCCCATGTCAGCGGGTTGGGATACCTTATGGACAAGGAGCATATAAAAAGTGCGGTTAGAAGTATTTTTATTTACAATTTCATGAGAGATTTTAGTGACTTCAATAATATTCAACGGACTTATGCGCTGAATGACGACAGCGGCCTCCTTATCTGTACATGGCCCCGGGGCGATAGACCGGAAATTCCTTTCGTTTACTGCGATGAAGTTTGGACCGGTATTGAATACCAGGTGGCGTCTCATCTTATTTACGAAGGTTTTGTTGAGGAGGGGCTTAAAATCACGGAGGCTGTAAGAGCCCGCCATGACGGTGTAGAACGGAACCCTTGGAACGAGGTTGAATGTGGACATCATTACGCCCGTTCCTTGGCGAGCTATGGGGTGCTTTTGGCGCTAACGGGGTTCCGTTGCGATGGGGTGAATAAAAAACTCTATTTCAAACCAGCGGTTAATCGGGATTTTTTCAGTGCTTTCTTCTGCTGCCCTGCAGGCTGGGGGCTCTTTCACCAGCGGATTGAAAACGGCAAGACCACGGCGACCATCGAGACCCTATATGGAAATCTCGATGCCTATGAAGTAATCACGGAATAACCAACTTCGCTTCCCTTCCGCATAACGCATCTATTCCGCGAAATCCCGGAGCAGATTCCCGTATAAAACACGGCTGTTGTTCTTTATCTTTTTTTATCTGTTCCACACCTGTCGAAGACTACCCCAGGTCGCTCATTCTCTCCATGGGGGACACGATTTCCGTAACCCTGACGCCGAAGTTTTCATCAATGACCACGACTTCTCCCTTGGCAATGAGTTTGTGGTTTACGAGAATAT
>JAIRNJ010000047.1 GCA_031258115.1 Treponema sp.
GGAGGCCCGCCCCCATAGGGGGTTTACTGCCCCCGGAGCGGGGCGGATTAAGGGGGGGGCCCGAGCGGATGTCCTTGAGTGCGGTGAAGGTCCAGCGGTGGGCCTTGTTGAGGAGGGAATACAGGGAAATCCAGCCGGAGGCGGGTCATGGTGCGATGAAGGGCATGTGCTGGCGTATGAGGGGGCTAAAAGCTTCCCGCACTTAAACCAGAAGAAGACCCGGATGAGGCAATACGTTCTCTACACATTCCCGGCACAATTTGCTATACTTGCGCTTGCGCTTGTCCTTAAAACCTGCTTGGCGGAGAAGAACATGAACCCTGCACTGGAAAACCTCAAGGCCCGCGGCTTCTTGCAGCAATGCACCGATATTGAGGGCCTCTCCCGCGTGATGGACGGTGAAAGCATCACTTTTTATGAGGGCACCGATCCCACCGGGGGCAGTCTCCACATCGGCCACATGGTACCCTATTTTGCCTTCCGCCATCTTCTGGAAGCGGGGCACAGGGGCATAGCCCTGATCGGGGGCGGCACGGCCCGCATCGGAGACCCTTCCGGGAAAACCGAGATGAGGAAGATGCTGAATTACGATGAACTTGAGGCCAACACGGCAAGCATCAGGGCTCAGCTTGACCGTTTTGTCGGCTTTGACGGGAAGAGGGCGGTAACGGTGAACAACAAGGACTGGCTTGCCGGCCTTAACTACATCGACTTCCTCAGGGAAATCGGCAGTCACTTTTCGGTGAATCACATGCTCAGCTTTGAGTCCTACAAACGGCGTCTTGAGACGGGGCTCTCCTTTATCGAATTCAACTATCAGCTTCTCCAGAGTTACGACTTTCTCCAGCTCTACCGGCGCCAGGGCTGCCGGCTCCAGATTGGGGGAGACGATCAGTGGGGGAACATTGTAGCCGGCGCAGACCTTATCCGCCGCATCGAGGGGGATGAAGTTTTCGGCATTACCTTCCCCCTGGTTACCACCGCGGACGGCAAGAAGATGGGCAAGACCGAAAAAGGCGCCCTCTTTCTGGATCCCGCAAAGATAAGTCCCTATGAATTTTTCCAGTATTTCCGGAATGTGCAGGATGCCGACCTGAGGCGTTTCCTTTTGATGTTTACCTTCCTCCCCGTGGAGGAGTGCGAGAGCCTCTGCGCGCCGGGGAAAAATCCCAACGAGGCAAAGGAACGTCTCGCATGGGAACTCACCATCCTTATCCACGGCAGGGATGAAGCGGACAGGGCCATGGCGGGCGCCAGAGCCGCTTTCGGCGGCGGGGGCGACAGAAGTGCCATGCCTTCCGTTCAACTGCCCCGTTCAAGCTTCGAGTCAGGCTACAATATAGTGGATCTTTTTGCCGATTCAGGGCTTGCGCCCAGCAAGAGTGAAGGCCGCCGCCTGGTTCAGCAGGGCGGGGCTTTTGTCGCCGGAGCGGACGGGGAACTCGCGGCCGTAAACGATGTCGCCGCCCTCATCGGCTCCGATAGAATCAGCGCCGGTGGGGAACTCCTGCTCCGCGCGGGGAAAAAGAGATACTGTCTGGTGAGGATTGTGTAGCAAACCGGCAGTTCTCAAACCGGCAGTTCTCTTGACATAACCCATATTCCTAGTAATCTTATGGTAATAGAAGGAAATAATATGGGTAACTATGACGATCTGTTGACTGAGGAAGTAAAAGACTATGCGAAAGAAATAGGCGCGGCTCTTGTGGGTATTGCCGGCGCGGATATACTCAACGAGTCTCTGGATGAATATTTCCGGCCTGAAGATGTGCTTCCGGGCTGTAAATCACTTGTGGTAATGTCTCTGCACATTCCCGACGGCGCCCTGGAAATAATGCGCCGGGGCAAGGCGGCGTATAGTTACAATCTTTTCGGGTATGCCTACCTGAATAGGGAATTGGACTATATTATCTACCGGATGTCATGCTTTCTTGAAGAACGCGGTTATGCGACAACGCCGATCCCCGCCCGGGGCACGGCCTATGGAGCCCCCAAAAAAGGGTACGGCATGATCTCTTTCCGGCATACCGCGGTAGCCGCGGGTCTGGCTTCCTTCGGTCTTTCCGGCATTGCCCTTACAAAGGAATTCGGCAGCCGGCAGCGCTTTGCGGCCGTGCCTACAACCGCGCCGCTGCATCCCGCGGAAAAGCTCATTGATCAGGCGGAAGTATGCGACGGCTGCCTTGAGTGTATCAGCCATTGTCCGGCGGGCGCTTTGAGTCTCAACCCGCCCCATGAATGCCGGATGGGGGATAAAGTGTTCCGTTTTGCCCGGAGCTACTATGATAAGTGTATCCATGCGTCGCGGGGGCTCAGTACCAAAGCCTGGCCCGGCGCGGCTTTTAATCCAAAGATCGATGTACCCTATAGCGAAAATCCTTCGGCGGGAAAACTGTATGATCAGCTATGGCGGGAGCGGGATGAGGGTATCCGCCTGAGCGAGAATTCCGAGGCGACATACGGAGCAACTCTCTGCGGCCGCTGCATGGCTTTCTGTTCCGCGGGGCACGAGGCGATGAAACGCCGCCTGCGGGATGACCAGAAGGAAACCGGTCATACCGATAATCTGGTTATCCAAAATGACGGCAGCCTCAAGCCCCTGCAGCCTGAACCCAAAGCTCTCGGCAAAAAATTGCTGGGACTGAGTTGAGGGATCTGCATGGGTTATGATCTTGTAATCGGCGGAGCCAGGGTAATCGATCCGGAGACGAACACCGGTGAGATCCCTGGCGTGGCAGTTAAGGATGGTTCCATACCTAAATGCCCCCTCCGGCAGAGGATTGGCGGTGGCAGGCTACAAAGTGGCCGGGAGTGTACTCCTGAAGGGGCGGGCGTAATTGGCCGCAGATTGACAGAGGCCAGGGGCAGCGTCCGCAGAACACACACCCGGCAGGAGTATTGATGGGCGAGGGAAGTTCACCCTCCAGGATGATGCGTTTTTTTTGTACCAGAGGATCGGGAACCGGAACAGCGGATATCAGGGCCTGGGTATAGGGGTGCCGGGGCGAAGTAAAGAGTTCGTCCGTCGGACTTTCCTCCATCAGCACACCCATGTACATCACCCCGATCCGTGCGGAGATGTATTTTACCACGCTCAAATTGTGGGCAATAAACAGACAACTCAAGGTACGTTCCCGCTGAATATCCACCAGGAGATTTATTATCTGCGCCTGAACCGATACGTCCAGGGCCGAGACCGGTTCGTCGCATATCAGGAGATCCGGGTTCTGTATCAGGGCCCTTGCAAGTCCGATACGCTGCCGCTGGCCCCCGGAAAATTCATGGGGAAAACGGTAGAAGTGTTCCGGTAAAAGGCCTACCTGGTCCAGCATATCCATGGCTCTTTTTTCCTTCTCCCGGGCGGAAAACGTATCGCTATGGTGAATCGTCAAAGGTTCCATCAATATTGAACCTATCCGTTTGCGGGGATTCAGCGAGGTAAAGGGATCCTGAAAAACGATCTGCATCTTCTGTCTGAGGGGACGCATGGATTTTTCGCTTAAATTGGTAATATCCCGTCCTTCAAACCGGATTGTACCCCCGGTGGGTTCCAGGAGTTTCAGAATGGTTCGGCCTATGGTGGTTTTCCCGCAGCCTGTCTCCCCCACAAGCCCGTAGGTTTCTCCCTTTTTCAGCATAAAGGACACGTCATCCACCGCTTTAACCTGGTTAAGCACCCGCCCCAGGGCTGATTTTATCGGGAAATACTTTTTAAGCCGTGAAACCTCAAGGATTGCTGTCTTACCGATCCGGGCCATTCTTTTCCCCCTTCCTCACAGTATAGCGGTACGCCAGCACCGGGATTTATGGATCTCCGTTACCGGTACAAGCGGCGGGTTTTCTTTACGGCATTGCCCTTCCGCATGGGGGCAGCGCGGGGCAAAACGGCAGCCCCTGGGAATTTGGGAGAGGAGGGGGACTGAACCCTTAATGGAGTAGAGTCTGTCCGGCCTCTCTCCGGTGATCGTGGGGATGGACTTGAGAAGGGCCAGAGTATAGGGATGCCTGGGATGGGCAAAGAGATCGCGTACCGGCGCTTCCTCCACTATCTGCCCCAGATACATCACCAGAACCCTGGAACAGGTCTCCGCCACAATCGCAAGATCATGGGTGATGAGGATAACCGCCATGTTGAGCTTTTGATTCAGGTTGAGGATGAGATCCATGATCTGGGCCTGAATCGTTACATCCAGGGAGTTGGTGGGTTCATCCGCAATGAGCAGGGCGGGTTTGCAGGCCAGGGCTATGGCGATCATGACCCGCTGGCGCATACCCCCGGAAAGCTCAAAGGGATACTGGGCAAGCCTCCGGTAAGGTTCATTGATGCCGGCGAAACGCAGCATTTCCGCGGCCTCCTCCCGTGCGGCCCTGGAACTCAGGCCCTGGTGCAGCCTGATGGATTCGGTGATCTGATCCTCAACGGTAAAAACCGGGTCAAGGGAACTGAGGGCATCCTGAAAGACCATGGCGATTTCACCGCCCCGGATCTTCCGCATCTCCTGAATGGGAAGCCCTAAGATATCCCGGTTCCTGTAATAGATCTCCCCGCCGTATGTAACCAGTTTCTTCTCATCGTAGAGCCGCAGTACCGACTGCATGGTAACGCTTTTTCCACAGCCGGATTCCCCCACCAGGGCGATACATTCCCCGCCCTTCACCTGAAAGCTAAGGCCCTCCACCGCCTTTACCATGCCCCGTTCCGTTTTGAATGAGGTACTCAGTTCCCGTAATTCCAGCAGTTCCATGGCTAAGCTCTATCCACGCGGCCGAATGGCCGTACAGTCAAATCGAACAGGAAACAAAGTTTCATGCGGCTTCTCCTAATTTGTATGCGGATCCAGTACATCCCGCAGCCCGTCGCCAAAGAGATTCAGGGCCAGTACCGACAGAACCGTGAAGGCTCCGGGAAAAACAATCATCCAGATGGAGTTGTAGATTACGCCCTTGCCTTCATAGAGGATATTTCCCCAACTGGGCGCGGGGACAGGAACGCCGACTCCCAGAAAACTTAGGGCCGCCTCGGAGATTATGGTGCTGGCAAAGACAAAGGAAGACTGAACGATGATGGGGCCGAGGATGTTGGGGAAAATATGCAGCCATATTATCCGGGTATTTCGGGCTCCCTGGGCCCGCATGGCCTCAATATAGGTTCGTTCCTTGACCGACAACGCGGCGGCCCTGGCAACCCTGGCAACGCCGGGAGCAAAGACGATGGAAAGGCTGATCACCACATTGAAGGCCCCCGCTCCCAGAACCGCCATCAGGGCGATGGCGAGCAGGGTAGCCGGTATGGCGGAGAGGCTGTCGCAGAAACGCATCAGAATGTTATCCAGAGAATGATACCATGCCGCATACAGGCCGATGAGGAGGCCTGTCCCCAGGGAACTTACGCTCACCAAAGCGCCGATGGAAAGGGAAATCCGTGCTCCGTAAAAAACCCGGGCCATGAGATCCCTGCCAAAGGAATCGGTCCCAAAGAGATGCCCCGATTCGGGGCCGTGGAGCCGGTCCGAGACGACCATGACATAGGGGCCTTCGGGACAGAGCAGGGGCGCCAACAGGGCGCAGAGGAACACCAGGAACAGAATGATCGAACCGGTCATGGCCAGCCTGTTGGACAGAAATTTATTAAGCGCAATGAGACGGTGTTCACGCCTGAGCTGTTTTTTTATCGAATTCATCATTTTCATCATTGCTCCGCTAATCTTTTAGTGGTTTTCAAGCCGGACTCTGGGATCTACCACACCGTAGAGCAGATCTACCAGAAAGGAGGCCGTAATATTGATTAGTGCGATAATAAGAATTATCGCCTGGATAACTTCGTAATCCCGCCGGGTAACGGAATTGATAATGAGCTGTCCTACGCCGGGAATGTTAAAAACAGACTCGACCACCGCCGCTCCGGACAAGAGAGCCATTATCATTTGTCCTGTGGTAGTCAGAATGGGGAGCAGGGCGTTTCTGAGGGCATGTTTTGTAATGACGGAGAAATCGTTAAGCCCCTTGGCCCGTACCATCCGGATATAATCGCTGTGCAGAACCTCCAGCACCGAAGACCGGGTCATGCGGATGAGGAGCCCCGCTTCCATGCTCCCAAGGGCAATGGCCGGCAGGGTAAGGCAGCGAAGGTTCATAAGGACGCC
>JAIRNJ010000165.1 GCA_031258115.1 Treponema sp.
TCAAATCCTCTTCGGTAGTAGTTCTGCCGGAAATACGGTCCATCTCTTTGACCAGTCTTCTGAGGTTCGCCGCGAAATAATCAACGGCCCATTTCTTTTCCGCCTGATACCTCATGGGATAATCTCCCAAAAACAGGCTCACTTCATTCACCCGTTTGCCGTGGCGGTGGGCTTCCAGTCCGTAGGAAATATCGGAACAGCGCAGGGCCGAATAGGGCGCCACAAAATCAACCCGCAGATCGCCTTCCTGGATATGCTCATATCCGGCGGTTTGGCAGGCCTCAAAACTAATATTTTTGTACCCCCGTTCTTTGTCTTCCTTTCTGCCCAATTCTTCCTGGGTAGTTGTTTTCCCTTTGATCTTGCCCCGCGCCCAGGCCCCGATCAGCGCCGGCCTGAGGCCCACGAATCCGGCCGCGGTATAGGGATCCACCGCCTGTCCTCCCTGAACATAGGCAACATGACCGCCGTTTTTGACCAGCTCTTCCATGCGGTCGCTCAGGGTAAGGGCAAGGTAATTGCTCTTTAACGCTGCGGGCAGGCCAAAATCATCCGATACGGTCATGCCGAAAAACGCCTTCCTGCGTTCAAACGCGAAGGGGTACTTTTCCGGCGCTTCCCTGGTAAGGAAGTCCCAGATTTCTTCGGGGCTCACCACCTTTCCATTGCTCAGATGAAGATCACGGCTTTTTAGAAATTCAGCCCTGTACTCTTCGGGATAGGTAATTCTCGATTCCATGTTAAACAACCTCCTTTGTTAATACGTTATTTTCAATCATCTCCAGGAACGCTTCTATCCGGGTATGAATAGACTCGGTATCGGAACTCGCATATTCGGTATGTATTTCCAAAAATTGGATTCCCTCTTTGACAAGAATATGCTTAGTTTCCAGCGACTTGAAGGAATAGGGATCGCAGTACCTGAGGGTATGGTACACCACGCCGTTTGCCCGGCTCAGGCCGACAAGCTCCCTGAGTTTTTTGATTCGCCGGTCGCTTTCCAGTTCCAGATATGGCAGGGCGCCGTGGGGGGTCCGATTCAGGTATCCCAAGGCTACGCCTCCTGTCGTGGCTTCCTTGATATCCAGATCAAGATAGGGCAGGATACCGCTCCAAAGGTCATCCCCCACAATTCGTCCGCCCAAATTCGTAATAATGTCGATAAGCTTGCTGTCTCCGGGCGGCAGTATACTACCGGACAAGAAAATCCGGGGAACGTCGTTATCGTCCTTTTCCCGAGGATAAGCGTCTGCCTCTTCGACGGCCTGCTCCAATAGTTCCAGATACTCCGCCTTGTCAAGGGTGTATCCGGCCTGAATTATATTATATACATCTACCCACGAGACCACCGCGGAATCGATCTGTATGGTATATAATTCAATGATCTTCTCCCGAATCCGGTTGTAAAGGGAAATAGTCTCCTTTAATTTTTGAAGATCGAGCTTCGTTCCGTATTTTTCTTCCAGCAGGGAAACAAAATATTCAGTTTCCTTAACAAAGTAATCCTGCGCCTCTTTCCAATAAAAATTGCGGGGAACCCCAAGGACAAATACATCCTTGTTGAAATAATACTCTACCAGTTCGGCGGCGCGGAAAGTCTGGAGGCAGGTAGCGTCAAACGCATAGGCGTCGATCTGCTGAATCAGGGGATCCTTGTTCTCCGCAATATATCCCAAAAGTTCACGGATATACACACAGTTCCGGGAAGAAACATACCGCTGCCCCAGTTCGACCAGCTTTTCGTCGCCGCCGACGGCAACCCGTACCGGAATCAGGCCGAGGGCGTATATCAGTTCCTCCGGGATATTGTACCCCGACCAGCCGATGACCGTTTTTCCCTGGCTGCGCAGCTTTGCCAGCTCTGCGGGACGCTCGGCGACCCGTTTCTGAATCTTTGTCAAAATTTTCATGCGATTGCCACCACCTTCTTTTTTGCGAATAATTCCGAAGCAATCACCGCCGCGCCAAGCGCACCGGCAAGCTGGGGATCGTATTTGGGTTTTACAAGGTTTATTTTCATCACGTCTTCCAGGGCTTTTCGCATACCCACGTTCTTGGCAACCCCCCCGGAAAAAAACACATCGTTTTCAACGCCGACCCGGGCGAACATGCCGTTAATACGGTTTGCGATTGCGTGGTGAATACCGATGATAATATTCTCCGGCTTTTCTCCCCGGGCGAGGAGAGAAATAGTCTCCGATTCGGCAAATACCGTACAGGTACTGCTTACGGGAAGCACATCCGTTGCTTTAAGAGCAAGGGGTCCCAGATCTTCAAGGGAGACCTTAAAGACATTGGCCATAACTTCCAGGAAGCGTCCGGTTCCCGCCGCGCACTTGTCGTTCATCGCGAAATCGGCCACATTGCCGTTTTCGTCCAGCCGTATAGCCTTGCAGTCCTGTCCTCCCATATCGATAATGGTCCTGGCACCGGGGTGCTGAAAGTGAACGCCCCGGGCATGACAGGTAATCTCGGTGATGGTTTTCTGTGCATAGGGTGCGGAAATGCGGCCGTATCCGGTGGCAACTATATACTTCAAGTCCCCCCTTTCCAGATTGACGCCTTCAAGGGCGGTCCGCAGTCCTTCCTCACCGTTTTTGATTGCGTCTATTCCTGTACGGATATTGCTGGATCCTATGATCTCCCCATCCGCAAGGATAACCGTTTTGGTTCCCAGGGAGCCGATATCGACCCCCGCCACATAGTTCTTTGACATTTCTGTTCCTCCTCTCTATTTGCTTTTATCTCTTTGCCCCGGCAGTTTGAAGATAACCGGGATCAGACCAATCCTGTATGCTAAACCGGTTAAGGACCAATTCTTTGTCTACCATAAAGTCCAGTATGTCCTCAAAAGCCGCTATCGACCTTTCATCCAGGGAGATATTCCAGGCGTATCCATTAGGATAGGTATATTTCAGTTCCTCTACCGTAAGTCCCGCATGGGAAAGAATTGAGGTCGACTCCTCCGGGTTTTCCTTGATAAAATTCAGTGAGTCAAGAATAGCCTGCAAAAAGGCATCCACAATATCGGGATTTTTCTTGCCATAATCGCCGATAACTATATACCCGGTGGAACCATTCCATTCGCGGTGTTCTTCGCCGCTTTTGAGGATCCGCAGGCTGCCGTCCTGTACAAATTTCAAATATGTCGAACTGCTACCGATACCGGCTTCAACGTCTCCCCTGACAAGGGCCGGCGCTGCGTCACGGCTAGCCATATTGGTAAGCTGTATATAGGATTCATCAAGACCCTCCGCCTCCAGCATTTTTATTATGGATCTATGACCATAAGTGCCGGTCGAAACGGCAATCTTCTGTCCTTTTAAATCCGCCAGACTATTGTAGGGCGAGGTCGAGCGTACCAACAGAAACGCGCCGGTGTTATAAGTATCAATTCCCAAGAGGGTGGTATTAAGCCCATTACTTTTAGCGGCAATGATCGGTACGTCTCCGTAGGTAGCAATGTCGAGACCGCCGGCGGCGATAACTTCGTTGAGCGCAGGACCGCCGACAAAACCCTGGGCTTCCAGTTTTACATTGAGCGATTTAAGCCGCTCTTCCAAAAACCCTTTCTCCAGGACAATAGTAAGCGGACTCAAGGGCAGGCCGTTACCGGAAAGAATAAAAGCAAGCCGCAAAACCCTCTCGCCCTGTTCCGTTCCCGCGGCCGATAAGACTTCCGTTTTCTTTGCGCAGGCAGAAAACACCGCCGCAACAACAGCGCCTATCAACAATAATTTTTTCATCTTTTCATCTCTCCTTTCCTTTTGTTGTTTGAGCTTGTTTCAAAATCCCTGGTTTTGGAACAGCCTCTGTTTATAAGAAATACTCCAATACGGCGTTTTCTTTTTGTTCATCAAAGAATTCCCGGTAAACACTTTTCCTGATCAGGGAAAAATCATAACTGGTACGATCCCTGGGACGGGGCAATTTGACTTCCACAATTTTCTGAATCTTTGCGGGCCGGTTCGAAAGAACAACAACCCTGTCGCTCAAATAGATGGCCTCATCTATATCGTGGGTTACCAGAATCATGGTTGTTTTTTCCTGTTCCCAGATCCGCAAAACCTCCTGTTGCAGTTGGATCCGGGTAAGGGCGTCCAATGCGCCGAAGGGTTCGTCCAGCAGAAGCACATCCGGATTGTGGACCAGCGCCCGCGCTATGGCCGCCCGCTGCGCCATGCCGCCCGAAAGTTGGTGGGGATAGGCGTTCTCGAACCCCGAAAGCGCGACTAATTTGATATGGGCATTTATTACCGCATTCAATTCTTTTCCTCTATATTCATACAAACCAAAGGCGATATTTTCGTGTACCGTAAGCCAGGGCAGCAGACGGTGATCCTGAAATACCATTCCCCGTTCCGGACCGGGGCCTTCAATAGGTTTGCCGCCCAGATGAACCTGGCCTTCGGAAAAATCCACAAGGCCCGCGACTATCTTTAAGATGGTGCTTTTTCCGCACCCGGAATGACCGACAATGCTGATAAATTCCCCTTTGTCGATATTGAGGCTGATATTGTTCAGTACCTGGACCGGCTTACCGCCCACATTAAAGGCCTTTCGCAGATCTTTTATAACTAAACTGGCCATATAGATTCCCTTAAACCCTTTGATATTTGCCGAAGGGCAGATATTTTTCCAACTGCTTCAGCAGAAAATCCATTACAACGCCGATTACGCCAATAACGATCATGTTGACAATGACTATATCGGAACGCATAAAATTTCTGGCATCGTTGATACGGTGCCCAAGCCCGGATGTAGCTACAATGATTTCACTGGCCACCACCGCAATCCAGGCTGAACCCGCGGCAAGCCTGAGACCGGTAAAAATAAAGGGCAGAGCAGAGGGAATATACATTTTCAGGATCTGATCCTTGCGATTGATCCGGTAAAGCCTGGAAAGCTCCAGATACGAAGCGGGCAGGCAGCGAATACCTTCTATAGTATTCAACAATACGGGAAAGAAGGCGGCCTTGATAATAAGAATCAGCTTGGATGTTTCCCCGATTCCGAACCAGAGGATAAGAAGCGGAACCCAGGCAAGGGACGGAATCTGACGTATGGCGTTAAAAACAGCCGAGAAGAATTTATCTATCCGTGAAAAGATACCCATAATAATCCCAAACACGATTCCCAGAACTACCGCATAAAAAAAACCTCTAAGCACACGGATAAGACTGACCTGCATATCCTCCGCAAGCTGCCCTGTTTGAAGGCTTTTTACAAACGACTTGCCAATTGTTCCCAGAGAAGGCATCAGAATAGGATTAAAAATACCGCTGGTACTTACTATTTGCCAAACTAATACCACGATCAGGGGCAAAGCAATAACATTTACTATATTGACGCCCCTGTCCAAAAGGAGGTTTCCCCTGAATTCGTCCTTTGTTTTCGTGATTTTTTGAACAGCAGTTTTTTTACTCAAGTCCGTCAGGTTTAATTCGATATCACTCATACCTTACTCCAAAATTCATATTATTACGCTCTGAATAATATTATTATTAAATACTTATGTTTGATATGATATAGATCTTTTAAATCTTTGACAAGACCTTTTTAAGAAAAAAAAAGAAATTTTTAGGAAGTTCCCATTAACTCGCCGGGAAGGCCCTGGTTAAAAAAATTTTATACATTTACCCGGGGCAGAACCAGGAGTCTTGCATCGAAATGGAGAAAAGTATAGAATACCTAGTGGATTAGTATTATTAAGGTCTGCCAAATGAACAGGCCACCTTTAATAGCTTATGGAGGTTATCCCATGCCAGATATTGACTATGCGGCCCTCAAAAAAGGCGGCTTTATGCGTCAAAGACAAAAAGACCGCTTCTCCATGCGTCTAAAAGTCATCGGGGGGCAGCTTTCCGCCGCCCAGGTC
>JAIRNJ010000168.1 GCA_031258115.1 Treponema sp.
CCTCACGGCCTACCCCACCCCGGTGATTGAGATGATTGGCCGGGCCCTGCCCTGGACTTTCGGCCTCCTCCTTACTTCCACGCTTATCGCGTGGTTCTTTGGAAACCTTATAGGCCTTATTGCCGGTTTCCGCAGAAAAACTGTGTATTCAAAGATTCTTGAATCCATCGCCATCGTCTTTTATCCGATTCCCTACTATATTTTTGCATTGGCATTAATAATGCTTTTCTGTTTTGTGTTTCCTGTATTTCCCCTCACGTTTACCATCGTGGGATCTCCTGCAACGCTGGCCTACTGGCAGAATATATTACGGAATGCATTTCTTCCCGGCCTGTCGATCATCCTTACCGGATTCGGCTGGTGGGTTATCAGCATGAAAACAATCTCTACGGGTGTTTCCGAGGAAGACTATGTATTCTTTGCCCGGCTCAAGGGACTAAGCGAAACAAAGATAATGACAAATTATGTGCTCCCAAACGCTACCCTGCCGCAGATTACTTTTCTGGCCCTGCAGATGGGTACGATTTTTAACGGTGCATTGATTACCGAAATGCTCTTCGGGTATCCCGGAGTAGGAAGTCTTATCTACTACGGTATCCTCCAGGCGGATTATAATCTCATCATGGGGACAATCACCATCTCCATCATTGCGGTGGCAACGGCAACCCTGATAGTGGATCTGCTGTATCCTTTCTTCGATCCGCGGATCCGTTACAAGTAGGAGGCGCCGAATGTTTAAATCCCTTAGATACTGGAGCTTCCGCCTCTGGTGCGGTTCTATTATGCTTGCGTTTTTCCTGATCCTCGGCTTTGTTCTTCCCCTCTTCCTGGAAGGAAACGCCGCAGCCTGGAGTACCTTCCCCCGGAACCTGAAGCCTTCCCTGGAACATTTTCTCGGGACTACCAATCTGGGCCAGGACACCTTCTGGCTTCTGACAGCATCAATACACAATTCCTTTATTATCGGTTTTCTGGTTGCCTCCATGGCAACTGCCATCGGGGTACTGGTAGGGCTCATTGCAGGCTTTGTAGGGGGAGGAGTGGATCGCGTGATTACCCTTCTGGCAGATTCTTTCATTGTCATACCTTCGCTCCCCATACTGATACTGCTTTCTACCCTGCTCAAGGGAAACGCTTCGGTACTCTATGTTTCTATCATACTCATTATATTTAACTGGCCCTGGCCTGCCCGGCAGGTACGTTCCATGGCCCTGTCGCTGCGGGAACGGGATTTTATCAGTACGGCTATTTTTTCAGGACAGTCGCTGCTGGAGACCATTGTAAAAGAAGTACTCCCCTTTGTCCGGGACTGGGGCATCGCAAATTTTATCAACACAATCCTTGTTGCCATCGCTACCGAATCGGGCCTTGCGGTAATAGGACTCTCGAGCAACGAAAAGGCGACTCTGGGAACCATGATCTACTGGGCCAACCAGCATCAGGCGATGCTTGCAGGACGCTGGTGGTGGATAGGCTCCCCGGTTGTCACCACGGCATTGATCTTCATCAGCCTTTTCTTAACCATGACCGGTTACCAGAACTACAATGCAAAGAGGAGGGGAAAGGATGCTTGAACTGAAACACCTCTCCGCCCGCTACGACACCGTTTCGGGCTATGTCAATGCCGTAGATGACGTGAACCTTACAATCAAACGGAATGAAATTTTCGGTATTGCAGGAGAATCCGGCTGCGGCAAAAGCACCCTGCTCAAGGTGATGTACGATCTTATCCAGTTTCCCCTGGAGATTTTCCGGGGAGAAGTAAGTCTGGAATGCCGGAATAAAGACGGCAGTATTACTGTTTGCCACAGTGGAGAGATTCATAAAAGCTGGTGGCAGCTTATTTCCTATATACCCCAGGGAGCCATGCATGTAATGAATCCTGTTACCAGAGTACGGAATCAATTTTTCGACACGGTGAGCAAATACCACAAGAGGAGAAGCAAAAGGGAGATGGAAGCTGATATTGTTCAGTATCTTCGGGAACTGGAGCTGCCTGCCGATGTGCTTGGCGCCTATCCGCATCAGCTTTCAGGGGGAATGCGCCAGCGGGTGCTCATTGCCCTGGCAACCTTTCTGTCGCCGGAGATTGTGCTGGCCGACGAACCTACCACGGCGCTGGATGTAGTGGTACAGCGGGGCATATTAACCATGCTTAAACGTACCCAGAAGCGTCTGGGAAATTCTATGGTAATCGTTTCCCACGACATGGGGGTACATTATCAGATTACCGACCGGCTGGGAATTATGTATGCAGGCAAGCTTATCGAAGCCGGGCCGACTATGGATATTTTTGAAAGACCCAGCCATCCCTATACACGGATGCTCATCGCGGCCCTGCCCCGGCTGGGGGATTCAAGCCAGAAAGAAGGTATTCCCGGTACCCCTCCGAGTCTCCGGAATCCGCCGCCGGGCTGCCGTTTTGCCGAACGTTGTCCCGAAGCCGCCGAACACTGCAGGACTGCAGAACCCCTGAACTACCAGGTGGGAAAAGATCATGGGGCAAGCTGCCATCTTCTTGATGGAAAAGTGCCGCTGTCCGAAGATGAAGGAGGGCAGGCACATGGGTAATAACCTTGAATTCAAAGAGCTTACCCGGGAATTCCGTATGGGGAGTATGATCTTCGGAAGCAGGATAACTGCGGTGGATCATGTCTCCTTAAAGATTGAATCCGATAAACCCTGGATCATGAGCATTGTAGGGGAATCGGGAAGCGGCAAGACCACTCTTGCACGGATGCTGCTAAGGCTGCTGGAACCCAGCAGTGGTGAAATATTTGTAGACGATACCCCTCTTTCCGCCTACAGTAAAAATAAAAAACAGTTCTACCGTAAGGTACAGCCAATTTTTCAGAATCCCTTTACCAGTTTCAGCACCAGAAGGACCGTCGAAAGCTATCTCTTTGAAACAGCAGTCAATCTGGAAGTAGCAAAAAACCGGGCTGAGGCAGAGGATGTTATCGTCAATGTCCTCCATTCGGTAGGGCTGGATTATGAACAGGTAAAAGGAAAATACACTACCCAGTTTTCAGGCGGGGAACTGCAGCGAATCTCCGTTGCAAGGGCGCTGATCCCCAAACCCGCGCTGATTCTGGCGGATGAACCGGTAGCCATGATCGACGCTTCCATGCGCATGAACATTGTCAATCTCTTCAAGTCCCTGAAGACCGATTATAACGTAAGCTTTATCTATATTACTCACGATCTCTCAACCGCCTACTATGTGAGTAACTATATCGCCACGCTTTACCGGGGAAACCTTGTCGAATTCGGAAACGCACAGGAGGTATTGAACAATCCGGCGCATCCCTATACGGAACTGCTCCTTGAGTCGATCCCCAGGGTAGGAAAACTTTGGGATGATGCAAAAGTATTGCCGGATATCGAAAGCAGGGAGTATCGTCTGGGAGCCTGCAAGCTGGTAAGCCGCTGCCCCTATGCCAAAGAGATCTGCAGGGGAAAAAAACCCGGCATGGTGAATCTTTCTTCCGAACACCGGGTACTCTGTTACAAATACAACAACTATAACGCAACATAACTATTATGGAGGAACGAATTTTATGAACAATTTTGGACTAATGGCTCTGTCTCAGCTTAAAAGTGGCAAATCCCGCTCTATCTCCGCGGAAAATCCCACGGGTGAACGCGGCGCCGGCGGCAAGGAAGCTTCCAACCTCGGGCCCGGACGCAAAGGCAGGCCCTGCATCATCTTGCCGCAGGGAAAAGAAACGGCGCTGGCGGAAATTGCAGGCCCCGGACTTATCAACAGCTTCTGGATCACCTGCGCTCAAAACGGCGAAAAGGGCTACTACATCCTGAGGGATCTTGTATTCAGAATCTATTGGGATGACGCCGTCTTCCCTTCGGTTGAAGTTCCCCTGGGGGATTTTTTCTGCTGCGGATTCGGCGCCCGATGCAAGGTAAACTCCCTGCCCATCTCGGTCAATCCCACAGGCGGTATGAATTCCTTCTTTCCAATGCCTTTCCGCAAAAGTGCCAGAATTACTGTCGAAAATCAGCATCTTACCGATGTACCCGGTTTCTTCTATCAGATTAACTACACACTTGATGAAGTCGATGACAATTCGGCCTATTTCCATGCCCAGTGGCGGCGCGAAAACCTTAGCTCCAAAGGCAGGGATTATACGATCCTTGAAGGAGTTTCCGGCAAAGGCCACTATGCGGGAACCTATCTTGCATGGACTGCCTGTGAACGTTTCTGGTGGGGCGAGGGAGAGATGAAGTTTTACCTGGACGGGGACAGCCGGTATCCCACGATCTGCGGTACGGGAACCGAAGATTACTTCGGCGGCGCGTGGTGTTTCTACGAAGAAGAAAACGGACAGCAGAATGAAGTTACCTATTCAGGCCCCTTCCTGGGACACCATTATTTTTCCGGGCTTGAAAGTTCCAAGAGTTTCCTGAGTTTCGGCGGAAAGGATCAGTACAAGCTGAATAAGATCTACGATGTTATGCCGAAACATGGACTCTACCGCTTCCATATAATGGATCCCATCATGTTTGAAAAGGATATCCGGGTGACTGTTCAACAGATAGGACACGATCAATACGAACTTTTTGAACGGACAGACGATATCGCTTCTGTGGCCTACTGGTATCAGGATAAGCCCTGCGGGAATTTCCCCAAATTGCCCCCTGCCAGAGAACGCTGGCCCCGTTAAAATCCATGGGCAAAAACCGCCTGCCCCGAATAATTTTAAGGGATAAAACCGGTAAGCTTCTTTTTGAAAAGAAACTTACCGGCCTTCCCCTGAAAGAAGAGGCAATTATTGCAGGAACAGTTAAATACTACGATGATCCCAACCCCTGCATCATCCGGCGTTCCGCGGTAATGCGGCTCTTCTTTGCCGAGTTGTCGGAGATTCTGTTGTCCTATACGGACAAGGAAGCTGTCGCAATAGAAACACTGCCTCCCCGGTTCAATGAGCTGACTGATTTCCCTTCCGGGACGGCAATACTGGAAATACATCAATAATATGGAACCTGTCAAACTGAAGTTTCCGAACAATTCTATCAGGCTCATAGCCCTGGCGTTTGTACTGATCCCCCTGTTGTTATTTCTGGTATTCCTTTTTGCTCAGCCTGTCATCAAATACAGGCCTGAACTTGAATTCTATGTTTTTGACAGTTGCGGGGGCTGCAACATACAGAACCCCTGCAAACCCTGTACACTCTTTATCAATCTGGACAAGGAACTGCGCCTTCTCCTGGCGGAGAAAGGCTACCGGGACAGGGTTGAGCTTAAATCGTACAACATCTATTTTGACAATGACCGGGCCTGTTACCGGGAAAATTTTAGCCGCTTCGGCCTTGAAGAGATCCCCTCTCTCCCGGCCGCCGTTTTTGGGAACCGTATCTTTACCGGCATGGAGAGCATTAAACAGGGTCTCATTCCGGTATTAAAAGAGGAATTCAGCCTTCCCGGCATTGTTTTCAAGGCCTTTGGAGCAAAGAACAATGAAAGTTTTTTAACTGGGGCATACGAAGAAGAAACCGTGGTAATGTTTACTCTTCCAACCTGTGAAGACTGCAGAAAAACCACCGCTTTGCTTGAAGGGCTGCGGGGACTCTCCATTGTCAAGATCGAAACTTCAGGCATGGAAGGACGGAGACTCTATGAACGTTACTGCCAGGCATACGGCGTGTCCCTGGAAGATTATGCGGTGCCCCGGATCTTTGTAAAGAACAGTGTCCTCTTAGGCTACGATGAAACCGGGGAAAAACTGGAAGCCGCGCTAAACGGCGGAGGAAAAACCCTGAGAATAGAGGCGAAAAAATGAAAAATGCGCCCAGGGCCGCATCGACATTATTTTTTGCCATGTTTTTTATCTTTCCCCAATATGCCCAGGAGAATGAAACACAAAAAGCACAGGACAGCAAGGCGGTTTATTTTTATATCACCGGCTGTACTTCCTGCGCCAGAGCCGAAAAACAGCTTGAGATGCTGAAAAATATCAGCATTGTCCGGTATAATATCATCGAAAAAGATTCAAACGGCCTCTTTCTTTCATACTGCGATTACTTCAGAGTACCGGATAATGACAGAATTACTCCCATCCTCTTTGCCGGAGAGCGCTACTTTGCCGGAGTTGAGGCAATAGAAAAAGAATTCGGCGTTTTCGCGGAAACAGGCCCATTCGAAACGGTGATCCTGCAGGACGGCGAAAGACTTGCCGCCCGCTTCGGCAGCTTCCGTCTTTTGGGCGCTTTTTTTACCGGTTTCCTCAACGGAATAAATCCCTGTTCCCTTTCAATACTGATACTGCTGGCAACACTCCTGGCAGCGCGGCAGTTTAATCTCCTCAAACTCGGGGCGGTATTCTGCCTGGGGAAAGCCCTTGCCTATTTTGCCATAGGCACGGTGTTTTATTCCGTTTTTTCCGGCATGGAAACCGAAAGCTACCGTCTGGTCTACCGCATTGCAATGACTGTCATCTGCCTTTTCTTTATTCTTTTTAATATACAGGATTTTATCGCCGCCCTGAGGGAAGATTACGGCAGCATCAGGCTGCAGCTTCCGAAAAAACTTAAAGGTCTCAATTTTTCCCTGATAAAAAAAATGGCGACTGTAAAAAGCTCCTCCCTCCTGGGCGCGGTATGTTTTGCCTGCGGAGTTATTACTTCCATCGGAGAATTTTTTTGCACAGGCCAGATCTATATTGCAACGATCCTTTCCATGGTGCACGGAAAGGAAGGATTCCAGGCCCGGGCGCTCCTCTTTCTGGGAGTATACAGCATCGCATTCGTATTGCCTTTTTTTATCGTAACACTAATACTGCACAAGGGAGCGGAGGCCTTTGATGTTTCAGACTTTATCCGCCGCCGCCTGCCCTTAATCAAGGGAGCGAATGCCCTGCTTTTTACCGCCATCCTCCTGTGGGTCTGGCTGGGCTAACGAACATGTAAACGGCTCACTTTACCTTGATTATGTAATCCTTTTTCCGGGGTTTTGCCTCGGGCGCTTCGGCGGCATAGCCTAAAAGCACGTGTCCCACTGCCTCATAATCCCCGGAAAGTCCCCATTTTTTTACCAGCTCCCTGCCTTCCGGGGAAGCAAAGGCTTCTTTGGCCCGGTAGATATAGCAGGAACCTATCCCCAGGGCGGAGGCGGCGTTCAAAAGGTTGCCGATAACGAGGTTTCCGTTCTCAACCGGTGTGGGCTTGGTTTTGTCTACAAAGATATTCAGCACCGTGGGGGCGCCGTAGAAGGGCTTTGCCTTGGGATCGCTCAGAACATCGGCGTTAAGTTTCTGGATCTTGTTGATCTGTGTCTTGTTCTGCACCGCCACAATCACCGCACCCTGGGAGCCCATGCCGGTGGGGGCCCAGGTGCCCGCCTCCAGGATGGCGTCCAGTTCTTCATCCTTGATCTGTTCGGGTTTGTAGGAACGGATGCTCCGCCTGTTTTTCAGATCCTTCAACGTACTCTTGCTCATAGTAAATCTCCTTTATAAAAAGCTATGATCAGTATACCGGTAAAATACCGGTATACTACAAGTCCCCAAGGCCTTCCGCCGCATTTTAACGCATTCATCCTGCTATTTAGGAGCCTCAAGCTCATTCGTTATATAGCTCGCTATAGAGGCAAGATCCTGGTAATAAGAAGGAAGGTAACTAATCTTTGGCATTGGGGTGGGCGGTTTCGTATTCGGCTATTTGAGCTAAAATGGGCTCGTAGACTTCTTCTTCGGTAAGCCGTCTTGAGTTCGTTCTCGCTTCAATGCTTGATTCAAGGAGTTTTTGGTAGACTTCATTTTCATAGTTCATATCTTCCCAGGCTTCCATACTCAGGATGACCGCGTTACCGTAACCGTTTTTAGTCAGGAATACCGGCTTTTTCGTCTCATAAGCGTCTCTTAATACTTCTTTTGGGTTGGTTTCAAGGTCAGCCACCGGGCGTATTACTGGCATAGCGATCTCCTTATACTACTATATTACTCCTTTTTGTGAAATTCCACAACAATTTATAGTAACCGGCTCTATAGACAGCCGCTATTTAAACGCCAGCAGCACCGTCTTGATCTCAAAGCTGTGGAAAGCCAGGGAAAGTTCATTTCCCTTAAAGGGAAGCTTTACAGGCCGTCTCTCCAGCATGTCCGCTGTCCAGGCTCCGGCAAGTTCCCGACGGAAATGTAAAACCGTTTTTTCCGCGGCTCCGAGGCTTTCATAGAGTCTGAGAACCAGATCGGGCTTGCCGCCTCCTTCACCGGGGGAAGGTTCAGGCGCCTTGATACATTCGGCAATGACAGAATCTCCGCCGATCGAGAACAAGGAATAGGCGGCCCCGGAATCTTCTCCGCTTTCCACCGCGGCAGGTATGTTGAGTTCGTATGCTGAACGGATGACGCGGGAACAGGCAAATGAAAGCGCAAAGGGCAGCAGTGAATAGGTAAAACGCTGTTCACCCTGATCGGCTTCTTCGTCGGGCGCGGTGGGAGAACGGAGCAGGGTGATCCGCATGGAAACGCCCGCTTCTTCCGCGCTTACATCATGGCCATACTTGCAGTCGTTGAGCAGTGCGATGCCGGCTCCCGCATCTTCAAGGGAGATCCATTTATGTGCACAGATCTCAAATTTTGCCCTGTCGTGCGGAAGATTCCTGTGGGTGTTCCGCAGAAGATGGCCGTACTGCACTTCACAGCGAACCTGGGGAGCGTCAATGCCGGTGTCAAATCCGGCCTTGAGGAGTTTCCGCCGTTCATGCCAGTCCACCTTTGTTTCAAAGTCGATGCGGCGGCTTTCCGTATAGAAAACCGTATCCTGCAGAAGCGTAGATTTACTGCCGATCTGCCATTTCTGCCTCAGACGGAAAACAACAGGCCCATTCGCCGTAACTTCGCTGGAAATCAGGCGGGTTTCTTCGTTAATGTAACGCTTCCAGTCGGAATCAATGTCCCAGGCTTCCCAGACAACCGGCACATCATCGGCGCTGATAAGGCGGTTAAAGAAACCGCCCGGAGCAACATACTCTTTCCCGGTATTAACATCCGCAAGGCCGGTGATGCGGCCCGATTTATCGAAACGTACTTTGTAAAAAGGCGTTTGAAGCGTTCCCGGTTTATACAGAAAAGCAGGCGTCTTCCCTGCCGGATTTTTTATGGCAGGAATGTCCCCGGACACACTGAAACTGATCCAGCCTGAAGGCGGAAGCTGCGGTACAAATACTGCCGTCTCTCTCCCGTCAAGATCCCTGTAGTGCTGGACGGGGAAGCAGTTGTTTCCGTGCAAAGCCGTAGTTTCTTCGGTATCAGTCCCTTCAGGCCGCGGGCATTGGGAAACAAGGGCCTTAACATTCGCCAAACCGTGAACGGTTACCGGATCGCTGCGCTGCCAGGAGAGACTGTTAAAAACAGTGATATTCCCTTTTCCTGCCGCAGCATTACTGCAGAAGAGTCTGCGTTTTTCCCCGGCAAGGCTTTCCAGAAGGGCGGCGTTTTTCTTATGGGCCGCCTCGGCCTCAACATAAACCTTGTTAATTGAGGAACCGGGAATGATGTCGTGGAACTGGAGGGTTAAAAGGCTCTTCCAGCTTTCCAGAAGTTTCCCCTGGGGATAGGGGACGCCTTTTTCCAGACTTGCGAGGGCGGAGATCCATTCCGCTTCCCGGAGGGCGTATTCATTTTTCCGGTTCCAGCGTTTGGTTTTTGCCTGAGTGGTGTAGGTGCCCCGGTGGAGTTCCAGATAAAGTTCACCCCGCCATTCGGGGAGTTCACCGGCATTTTTGAAGATTTCCTTCAGGGCGGCGGATACCTTTTTCCACTCTGCCCTTGGAGCCCCTTCAAGGTTGGAAAGCCGCCTTGCCATCTCAAGATCGCTGCGGAGGGTTCCGCCGCCGCCGTCCCCTTCGCCAATGGACTTGACCGCGGTGCTCTGGATCTCCTTGTGCTGAACCTCATGCCAAATCTCTTTAAGGCTCTCCGGGTTCACCCGGCCATTGTAGCCTTCCTTAAAAGAAATAATGTAGTGGGTCTTTACCGCCGTTCCGTCTATGCCCCGCCAGATAAAGGTGTCGTAGGGGAAGCGGGTAGTGTCGTTCCAGTTGATCTTGCTGGTAACAAAATATTCAATCCCGCAGCCCTGTAAAATCTGGGGCAGAGCCGCCGCATACCCAAATACATCGGGAAGCCAGAGCGTGTCACTCTCGTAATCCAGAAGGGCTTTGGTAGTTTTCTTACCGACAAGGAACTGGCGTACCAGAGCCTCACCGCCTGTAAGGTTACAGTCGGCTTCCACCCACATGCCGCCGTTGGGTTCCCAGTTGCCTTTTCTGTAGGCTTCCTTTACCGCTTCAAATATATCAGGATACTGGGTCTTGATCGTTTCAAGCTGCACAGGCTGGGTCTGGATAAAGACAAACTCCGGGTACTCGCGGGAGAGGGCGGCCATGTTCATAAAGGTTCTGGCGGCCTTTCTTTCGGTTTCGGAAATAGTCCAGAGCCACGCATGATCGATGTGGGCATGACCGGTAAGATCTATCACGGGAACCGTGGGGCCGTTCTTTGCGGCAAGCAGGACTTTCAGTTTTTTTGCTGCCGCGGCGGCAAGTTTCTCCAGCAGGGGCCAATCGGGACTGCCGTTCATGCCCATGGAAACGGAATCCCCCACGCTGAAGGGAATCTCCATGAGGGTCTCGTAGAGCCCCTTCAGGATACGGGCCCGGCGCAGTGAATCCGCATCCAGTGTCCTGGCAAGTTCAAAGAGACAGCGAACATCGTAGTACAGGCCATAGACCGGTTCCACCCGTTCCACAAGAGAGCCGCCGCCGAAGGTGTTGGGATAATCGGGAATCTGCCGTCCCAGGGTAAGCATCACCCTCCGGCCCGAATAGGGATGCTCGCCGGGATAGTAGTGGCCTTCATAGGCTTCAAGGCAGAGCGTATGGGTCTTCCCGTCCCTTTCGGCCTTCACTTTTTTATGGAAGGGATTGAAGGCCCCCGCGGGCTTCCCGTCAATGAAAACCAGGGAATCCGCATTGGGGAATACCCGGAGATACAGGGGATAAGCCCCCTTGACCGGCAGAGGGCTCTTGAAGGAAGTTCTGAACCATGCACAGTGCCAGGGCTTCCCGTAGTCTCCACCCGCGGCTATCTTCTTCCATTTAACCTTATCCCCAGGCGGCCGGCGGAAAGATTCTTCGGTTTCAAAGTATTCAAAATCCAGGGGAAAGAGCTCCCGGTAGCGCAGTCCTTTGAGAAACTGCAGGTACTGATTGATCCGGTATTCAACTTTTGGAATAAGCATATATCCTCCATAATTTACATAATATAATAAACTTGACAGTAGGGAAATAACAAGTATTCTGGATCTATCGAAGGGGTACCGAATGGAACTGCAATTTTACTCACTGGGGGCGGCGGAAGAAGTTACCGGCTCCAAACATGTCCTGGAGATTGACGGTAAAAGCTACCTCATCGACTGCGGGGCTTTTCAGGGTGCACGGGCAGAGGCGGATCGCAAAAACCGGGAACTGGGCATTGAGCCTGACCGGATAGAGGCGGCCATTCTCACCCACGGGCATCTGGATCACTGCGGACTCCTGCCGCTTTTAGCTAAAAAAGGCTACAAGAAGAATATCTACACGACTCCCGCAAGCCGGGACATCGCCAGCCTTATCATGATGGATTCTGCCAACATTCAGGCCAGAGATGCCGTATATCTGCGGAAACAGGCCGGCAAGCGGGGTGAAAAATTTACCTGGGAACCTCTCTTTAATGAAAAGGACGCCATCCAGGCTACCAGCCAGATGATAGGCATCTCCTACAACCGGCCCATCTACATAGGCGACGGTATTGAACTTGAATTTTTTGATGCGGGCCACATTCTGGGTTCCGCCATGGCGCTTGTAACGGTAAAAAAAGACGGAAAGGAAGTACGGATACTCTGTTCAGGCGATCTGGGCCGGAAAAACAAGCCCATCATCCGCGATCCCGATTTTAAGATCCCCGCTCCCGACTACATTGTTCTGGAGAGCACCTACGGAGACAGGCGCCACGATTCGGGGGATCAGTCCATAGCAAAGCTTGCCGCCGTGGCAAAACGGGCCGTAAAAAACCGGGGCAAGATCCTGATTCCTTCCTTTGCCATTGAACGCACCCAGGAACTGGTATACTACTTCCATCTCCTGACGGACGAGGGAGAAATACCGGAGATCCCAATCTATGTGGATTCCCCCATGGCCACCAACGCCACCACCATCTTCCAGGTG
>JAIRNJ010000100.1 GCA_031258115.1 Treponema sp.
GGAGGCATGCTGCCATGGTACATTCTCTGTACCCGTTACTATCATCTCAACAATACCCTGCAGGGGCTGATTCTTCCATACGGAATGAACGTATTCAACATGTTCCTGCTTCGCAATTATATCAGGACGATTCCATCCTCAATTTTAGAATCGGCCCGTATTGACGGTGCCGGCAATACCAAGATCTTTTTCAGGATTGTTTTTCCCCTGTCGCAGGTAGGATTGGTAACAGTTGCCCTGTTTTACAGCCTTGGGTTCTGGAACGACTTTTATCTTCCACTCATGCTGATTACCAAAGATTCCCTCACAACAATACAGTACATGCTCTACCGTGTAATGGGAAACATTGAATTTCTTGCAACCAACCCGGGCAACAGCAATCTTGCGCAGTATGTGCAGCCTCCGATGTACACATCGCGCATGGCTATCAGCGTCCTGGCCATAGGCCCGATTTTTTTGGTTTATCCCTTTGTGCAAAAATACTTCGTCCGCGGCGTTGTTCTGGGGGCGGTAAAGGGATAGTCCGTGTGCGGCGTCTTGATGTGGTGAAATCTCCTGTCAGGAGTTTCGGATGGCTTGAGTCGTCCTAATTTTTTTTGAGGAGGGAATGTATGAAAAAAGCATTCCTCGTTTTATTGGTTTTGGCTGTCTCCGGAAGCGCAGTCTTCGCGGGTGGCAGGAAGAGTTCCGGCGGAGAACCTGTCAAGACCGCCACGTTTCTGTTTTTTGGCGATAAGACGGATCGCATGAGCGAGTTTGTCGCCAACGATATGCCCGAATATTTAAAAAAGAAAGGTCTTAATATCAGCGTTGATTTACAGGTACTACCATGGTCAGAGGGAAACGCCAGAGATGTGCGCCTTGCTTCCGGAGAAGATTTTACCAGTTTTATCGAAGTTGAGACGATGTCACAGTACTATGCCAAAGGCTACCTTGCGGATGCCACGGACTACATCGCCCAATACGGCAAGAATCTGACGCGGGAAGTTGATCAGTCATCTTTCGATTCGTTCAAGATCAACGGGCGCAGCTATGCAATTCCCTACGGCAACAAACCCAATGCGTCGGAGTTCTTTGCCGTCTGCGTCAGGCAGGATTTGCTGGAGAAAGTGGGAATGAAAGAAATCAAAACCCTGGAGGATCTTGAACGATTCGCGGTGGCCGGCCTTAAGCTCGATCCTGCTTACATCGGCTATGGCGGCCAGGGCTCGCTTACCGGTTTTGGCGCCTTCCGCATGATGAGCCGGATCGTTTCCGACAAAAATATACGCTTTCTTACAAACTTCCTCTTTACCGACGAATCGGCCAAGGATGCACGGGTTTTCAGCTACTTTGAAAGTGAAGAATTTAAAAAATACGCAGCAATCGCAAGGCGGTGGAATCAGCTCGGAATCATCAGTCCTCAGCAGATGTCCGATCCGCTTATGGCATGGTCAAAAATGCTTGCCGGTCAGGGCTTATTCTATGATGGCGTAGCCGGGCGCGTATGGGAAAACCTGCCGTCCGTACGGGCGGCTGTTCCCACAGCCAAGCTCAAGAATTACTTTATTGGCGATGCCAAAGGCAGGCCTCTTGTCAGCCGTGGTACTTATTCCACAGCCTTTTTTATTCCGGCCAACGCCAAATATCCGGAAGCTTACGTCCAGGTTCTTGACGCCTGCTACGAAAGCCAGGAGAGTTTTGACTTTTTTACCTACGGCATGCAGGGTAAAGATTTCCAGCTTAATTCCGCCGGAAAGCTGACCAGCCGTACAAACACTCAGGTTTTCTACAACGACTGGGCCTCCAACATCGCCAAGTGGCTGCGTTACGAATCCTTTGTTGATGATGATGTGATCCAGGATTACATCAACTGGGACAAGGGCGCCATTCTGCAAAAAGACATAGGTTTTGTTTTCGATCTTGAACCTGTCAAGGTTGAAGACGCCCAATTGAACAATGTCCTGCTTGAGTACATGACTCCCATTGCCTGGGGCTTTGTGGATTATGACACGGCCTGGCCGGAGGCCCAGAGGCGGCTTAAGGACGCCGGAATTGACAGGTATGTGGCTGAATTCCAGAGGCAATTCAGCGCCTGGTACGCGGCAAATAAGTAATACAGAGAGGCTCTTTCAAAACTTCAGTTTTGAAAGAGCCTCTTAATGATAAAAATCTTCCAATTTTTTAAAAATTTCTCTTGACATATTGCAGCAAGTCATGTATTAATGTACTAGATGAATAGTACAATAGTTCAATCTGATATCAGCTTTTCGCTTGACCCGGCAAACGGGGTGCCTATCTACCGGCAGATTATCCAGCAGATAGAATACGGTATCCTTTCGGGCCGCATGAAAAGCGGGGACAGGCTTCCCACGATACGGTCTTTAGCGGTAAATCTCAAGATAAACCCCAATACCATCGCCAAGGCCTACAACGAGCTGGAAATTAAAGGCATTCTCGCCACCCAGGTTGGGAGCGGTACCTACATCTCGGACAAGAAGCCCGAGCTTGAAGAGGATGCCAGGCTGCAGAAGGTTAGGGAAGTGCTGAGACGGTTCATTCAGGAGATGAAAGATCTGGGTGTAGATACGGGGGAATTGATTGCTTTAATCAAATCATTTCCACAGAGATGAAAGGAGGCGTTAATGATTAACATTAAAAAGGGCGGATTGACGGGACTCGTCAGGAGCGGCAAATCCACGGGGAAAAAAACGGATTTTACGGGCTTAAAACTTTTATTGCTGGCGCTCGGCGCGGCGGTAATACTGGCGGGGATCACGGTACCCTATAACGGCGCGGTTCTGGTTTATCCGGGCCTGCTTCTGATTTTAATCGTCGTCATCGTTCCGTCGGTAAAAAAGGTAAACGAATGGGAAAGGGCAATCGTACTGCGTTTGGGCCGTTTCCACAAGGTGAAGGGTCCCGGGCTCGTCTTTCTCATTCCGGTGATAGACCGGTTTTCCCAGGTCATCGATATCCGCATCCGGGTAACGGATTTTTCCGCACAGGAAACCCTTACCGCCGATTCTGTCACGGTGACCGTGGACGCCTTTGCCTTCTGGCTTGTCTGGGATCCGCAGAAGGCCGCTCTGGAGGTGGAGGACTATACCGAGGCGGTGGTGCTGGCCAGCAAGGCGGCGCTCCGCAATGCGGTAAGCAGCAACAGTCTTTCTACCTTTCTTGAACGGGGAGACATTATCGAAAACCATATTCAGGAAGAGGTTGAAAAGCAGACCACCGAGTGGGGCATCACGGTGCAGTATATCGAGATTACCGACGTTCAGATTCCCCAGGAACTGCAGGATTCTTTAAGCCGGGTTGCCCAGGCGGAACGGGAGAAGAAGGGCCGCATTCTTCTTGCCGAAGCGGAGATTGAAATTGCGCGGAAACTCGAAGAGGCTGTCGGTATCTATGCGGGGAACGAGCCGGCAATGAAGCTCAAGATTCTCTCCATATTGAACGAAGGCCTCAAGGCGGGAAACTCCATGATACTGGTTCCTGCTTCCATGGCGGAAGAACTCAAGACCAAAGACATATTCGGGCTGGAGGCGCTGAATGAACTGCGTCTGCACAGAGAAAAAAAAGATCGCCGGGAAGGTGAAAAACAATGACAGTTGTAAAAGCTGAAAACCTTGTAAAGGATTACGGTCTTAACGGGACCACGGTTCACGCCCTGCGGGGAGTGAATCTCGAATTTCAGGGCGGGGAATTTTCCGCCATAGCGGGGCCTTCCGGTTCCGGCAAATCAACCTTTCTCCATCTTGCAGGATGTCTGGACACGCAGAGCGGCGGCGCCATGAGCATCGGCGGGCAGGATGTATCAAAACTTTCCAAACGGCAACTGGCACTGCTCCGCAGAAACAGTATCGGTTTTATCTTTCAGGCCTACAACCTGATCCCCGTGCTGTCGGTGGAGGAAAACACCGGCTTTCCCCTGACCCTGCTTGGGGTGGACCGGCGGGAAATCCGGGACCGGGTCCGGCAGGTTCTGGC
>JAIRNJ010000111.1 GCA_031258115.1 Treponema sp.
ACCAGGTATTCCAGTCGAAGGAACCGTCCTGCAGAGCGGTTCGGTAGTTTGCCCTGTCATTGGTTACCATGAAACTCTGGCCCAGGGTGTTGTAGATGGTCCCCACGGTCCAGTCTTCCGAAGCGCTGCCGGCGATGTCCAGGGGGATCTTTCCCGCTGCCTTAACCTTGGCACAGGCGGCGCGGAAATCATCCCAGGTTTTAATCGACCAGATATCCACCCCCACCGATTCAAGGGTGTCCTGGTTTACTACGATACCCTGGGATTCCACGTTGAAGGGGAGGATAAAGATCTGCCCCTTGGCATTGCTGATCACGGGAATGATCTTGGGATTAACCTTGGAAGCCCAGCTCTGGCTGTTCAGGGGTTCCAGGTATTCGGAATACCGGGCCACCGACCAGCCATGGGTGGACCAGAGATCGGGAAGATCCCTGGCCGCCATCTTGGTTTTCATGGTGACTTCATAATCGGGGTAATAGCTCATCTCAAGTTTGACGCCGGGATTGGCCGCCTCATAATCCTTGGCCACCTGGAGCATATACTGGTGTACCTGTTCGCTGGGGGTGTAATTTATGGCGGCGATCAGGGTAACCACCCCTTCCTGTCTGCGGCCTCCGGCAAAGGTCAGAACGGCTCCGGCGCAGAGTACCAGAGCGATAAGAACAATACGTTTCATAACAAATTCTCCTCAATATCAAGAAATATAGTACAAGCCGTAGGACGGCGCAAGATTTTTTGCTAAAGTTGTACTGATTTATTTGAAGGTGAATAAATCAGTACTGCTTTCTCAAAAGCCGGGTTAGCCGCTTCTGCCCCCGGCATCCGTCTTCAGCCCGCGCCGCTTAATCGCATCGCCATCCAGGATACACACTTCCATGCTCCGCTTCGCCAAGTCGATTCCCGCATTAACGTCATTTCTCTTGACATTCCGGTGAAGCCGTACCATTTTTAATAATGGTAGAATTTTGATATACCAAATATCCCGGAAAAGGAGTTGAAATGAAAAGAGTATTTCTTGTTGGGCTGATAGTGATTATTCTGGGCTTTGCCGGATGTAAGCAGCCAACGGATTCGGAACCTACATACACGGTCTGGACAGACGTATGGACCTATGCGCAATTTCAGAGTCAAATAGGAGTGACGCTGGGAGACGGTTACTATATACGTTTTCCTCTTACAGATACCGAGTTTAGAGGGTTCATTTTGTCAGATCAAGCCAAACATGATTGGACCGAAGGTGAAATTTATGACTGGCTTATTGGCCGGGGATTTGGTGAGACTGAAGCAAACCGGGAAAAAGCATGGCTTATTACAACAAATCATGCTTTTCTTGCAAGCAGAACCGGGTATTATGTTGATGTTATCGTAAAATAGTTCCGGGGCGCTTTGACGGAGCGGATAAATTCGCAGGCCCTGAGAAAATTGCCGTTAAAGGCGCCTTACCCATGCCCAAGAGTTGAAAAAAAGCCGTAAAACCCCTATACTGGCCCAAGTCATGAATCTTGAAGCATTTATCCTCGGCAGCGGGGGCATGATGCCCCTTCCCAATCGCCATCTTACATCGGTACTTCTCAGGCGCGAGGGGGATCTCTTTCTCTTTGATTGCGGAGAGGGAACCCAGGTGAGTCTCCGCAGGCTTAACCTCCGCTGGAAGAAGATATCCGCCATTTTTATAAGTCATACCCATGCGGATCATGTAACAGGTTTGCCCGGTCTCCTCATGCTTTCAAGCCAGGTGGACAGGGATGATCCTCTCTATATTTACGGCCCTCCCCGGATTGCCGAATACATAGAAACCAACCGCCGGGTTTTGGATATGTACGTCAACTACGAAATCGTGGTCAGGGAGATCAACGGGCCCGGACCGGTATATGAGGGGAAGGACTTCCGGGTGAGATGCTTTGCCCTGCGTCATACCAAGCCCTGTTACGGCTATGTTCTCGAAGAGGACGGCCGCCCCGGTGAATTTCACCCGGAAAAGGCCGGGGAACTGGGAGTGCCCAGGGGGCCCCTCTGGTCAAGGCTGCAGCACGGGGAGTCCGTAAGCGCGGCGGACGGATCTCCGGTAAAGCCCGAAGACGTGCTGGGGAAGCCTCGTTCAGGCCGAAAGTTTTCCTTTGTTACCGATTCGCTTGCCTTCCCGGAGATAGCGGGTGAAGTCGCGGGATCGGATCTTTTTGTCTGTGAAGGTATGTTTGAACAGGAACTTATAGAAAGCGCCAGGGAGAAGAAGCACATGACGGCCGCTCAGGCGGCGCGTATCGCCCTTGAGGCCGGGGTAAAGAGGCTGGCCCTTATCCATTACAGTCCCCGCTATACGGATTTCAACCTGAAACAGCTTTTGAAGGAGGCCCAGGCTCTCTTTCCCGAAACGATACTTTCCAGGGACAGGATGGTTTTACCTATCGAGTATATAGACTGATTCACAGGAAGACGCATGCCCCGCTGCTCTGCGCCGGGGAGAGTTATTTATAGATCGAGGTGAAGACAAAATGATCGAAGTTAAAAATTTGTCGAAGAAGTACGGAGATTTTGAAGCGGTGAAGGACGTGTCCTTCTCCGTGGGTTCCGATCAGGTGCTTGGTTTTCTCGGTCCCAACGGGGCCGGAAAAACAACCGTCATGAAGATCCTCACGGGTTATCATTACCCCAGCGCGGGGGAAGCCCTGGTAGACGGCGTTTCCGTGCAGGAGGAACCGGTGGAGTTGAAGAAACGCATCGGCTATCTTCCGGAAGGAGTGCCTCTCTACGGGGATCTTAGGGTGGACGAGTACATGGCTTTTGTGGCGGAAGGCCGCGGCATTCCCAAAAAACGCCGGAAAGAGGCTATTGAAGCAAGTCTTGAAGCCTGCGGCTTAAAGGATATGCGTTCCCGGCTTATAGAGCAGCTCTCCAAGGGCTACAAACAGCGGACAGGTCTCGCCCAGGCCATCGTTCACGATCCTGCCATACTTATTCTGGATGAACCCACCACCGGTCTTGACCCTAACCAGATCATCGAAATCCGTTCCTTAATCCGGGAACTGGGGAAGCGCAAGACCGTGATCCTCTCCACCCACATTCTCCAGGAGGTGGAGGCAATCTGTTCTCAGGTGCTGATCCTCAACCGCGGCCGCATTGCCGCGCAGGGGAGGCCCGAGGAAATCGCCGGAGCCATAAAGGGCGGGGATACCTGGGAACTCATTTTGAAGGGCGCCGAAATTCACGCTGTCCGCGGCGCGTTGACAAGGCTCGGCAGGCTTATCGAAGGGGGACTGCAGAATCAGGAAACGGAGATCCTGGACAATGGACTGGTTAAGGCGGTCTTCTTTGTTTCCGCATCCGCCGCGGAAAACGGAGAGAAGATCTTCGACTGGGCCATTGATAGTTCCCTCAAGATCCTCGGTATGAACCGTAAAAAACTCAGCCTGGAAGACATCTTTGTCGAACTCACCCACGAGATGTCTTCCGTGAATAAAGTTTCTCCCCCTGAAGGAGCCGGACAATGAAAAAGTTTTCTTTACCCGGAACGGAGAATATGCCCGTCCTTGCTCTGGCAAAAAAAGAGCTTTACTCTTTTAGCAATTATCCTGTTACCTATGGTATAGGCATATTCTTCCTGCTCTTCTGTTCGATATGGCTTTTTTATTTCCAGCATTTCTTTACCATGGATACCGCTTCTCTCCGTTCCTGGTTTGCCGCCTTTCCCCTGGCCTTTATTCTGGTGATACCTTCCATTACCATGAAGAGCTGGGCCGAAGAACGGCGGGTGGGCAGCATAGAGATCCTCCTTACCATGCCCTTTTCGGAATGGGATCTTGTACTGGGTAAATTTCTTGCGGCCCTCGGAGTGCTTGTCTTTATCCTCGTCCTCAGCATCCCTCTCCCCCTGAGCCTCATGAGCCTGGGAGCTTTTGACGGGGGAGTGATCCTCTGCGAGTACCTGGGGGCCCTGCTTCTGGGATGTTCCGCCATAAGCCTCGGGCTTTTTCTTTCGAGTCTTTCCGGGAATCAGGCAGGCGCTTTTCTGGGAAGCGCAGTGATACTGTTGGCAGTTATGCTGATTAACCGTGTAACGCTTGTTTTTAACCTCCCCCCGGCTCTTGCGGCGGCGCTTAACTGGCTGTCCCTTTCCTTTCATTTTGAAAGTTTTTCCCGGGGTCTCGTTGATACGCGGGATCTCTCTTTCTTCATCATTACCGCCGTCCTGTTCCTCTTTCTGAATACCAGGGTGCTTATCTACCGGAAGTGGCGTTGAGGAGGGGAACATGATAATTCAATTTTCGTGCATTCGGCTGACCGCACAATTAAACCGAACAGGAAGCGAAGTTTTATGACAAAACGGCAAGTCAACAGTATTACTATTCTGTCTATCGTGGTTGTTATCCTGGCCCTCATGCTTTCAAACAGGCTCTGGTTCAGGCTGGATCTTTCCAAAAACAAAGCCTACACTATCTCTGCGATTTCCCGCAGGCTTCATGAGGAGATCCCCGACGAGCTGCGGATTACCTACTATATTTCCGGGAAACTTGCATCGATTCATCCCCTGCCCGGAGAGATAGAGGATCTTCTGCGGGAGTATGCGGCCTATTCGCGGGGCAAGATACGCATTGTTCTGCGTGATCCTGTCAAGGCGAATCTGGTTGAAGAAATTGAGCAGATGGGAATTCTCCCCCAGCAGATCCAGACGGTGGATCAGGGCGAAACCAGTATTGCTACGGTTTACACGGGCATTGTCATTGAGTATCTGGATCAGGCAGAGATACTGCCGGTTGTGTTTTCCCTTGAAACCCTTGAGTACGATCTTACTTCCCGTATCCGCTCCCTTGTCAGCGGTGTCGAGCGGCAGACGGGGATCATTGTAGGAGACAGTTACCGTCAGTGGAATCAGGACTACGGCTATCTGGGTCAGGCTCTGCTCCAGGCAGGCTACCGCACGCGGCTTCTCGCCCCCGGGGAAGAGATCCCCGAAAATCTTCCGAGTCTCGTGGTTCTCGGCGGCGCCGAAGACTTTGACGACTGGGCCCTTTACCGCATTGACCGTTATATTCAGGGAGGAGGCAAGGTCTTTTTTGCGGCGGAGGCTGTGTTTGTAGATTCCCAGGGCGGCAGCCTTGAGGCCCGGAGCATGAACGATAAGGGCTTACTGAGTATGCTTGCCTCCTACGGTGCGGAACTTACAAACAGGCTTGTTCTGGACACGGCTGCCCTGACGCTCCAGTACCAGAGCCGCCAGGCAAACGGCGTAACGCAGTACAGGATCGTCCGTTATCCCCACTGGATCGGGGTGCTTCCCCAAAACGGCAATCCCAAAAATCCGGTAACGGCCCGTTTTTCCGGTGTAGATCTCTTCTGGCCCAGCCCCATTACGGTAAACGCCCCTGCGGGAATCGGTTCCGAGGAACTTTTTGCCAGTACTCCCGAGGCATGGCTGATGACCAACAGTTTTGTTACCAATCCTGACATGGCTTTCCTGTTTGAAAACGAGGCGGAAGCTACCCGGGGCCGGGAAGTTCTGGCAGTATCATTAAGCGGCGTATTTCCCTCCTATTTCCGGGGAAAGGACAAGCCGCAGAGGGAAGGCTCCGAGGAAGAACTTCCCGCGCTGCCCCCGCAGGGCCTCTCTTCCCGGATCATTGTAGTTGGGGATACCGATTTTCTTACCGCCATGCTCCAGTTTACCAGGGGAGAGAGGAACCTTGAATTCTTTATTCAGGCCCTGGACTGGCTCTCCAGTGACGATGAGATAATCGGTATCAGAAACCGGGAAGCCGGTTCGGGCCGGCTTGACCGCATTGCCGATCCTCAGCGCAAAAAAACCGTCATGCATTTTGCCCAGATACTCAACATAGTACTTGTACCGGCAGGCCTCTTGGCCCTGGGGTTCTTCCTTGCATGGCGGAGAAAGAAGAGGGCTCTCTCAAGCGGAATTACAGGAGCATAACATGGCGTATAAACGGAAACTTCTCATACTTTTGTCCCTGGCGGGAGTCCTTCTCCTTGCCAATATTCTTGCCGCACTGATCAATTCCGGCTGGGCCTCTTCCCGTTCTTCTTCTTTTTCCTGGATCGATCCCCGTTCCGAAGGCCGTATCGACGGCATAGAGATACGGGGCACGGCGGAAGAGGTATCCCTTTTCAGGCGGAACAATCTCTGGTATGTAAACAACTCCGGCCGCGAGTACCCGGCCAAACAGGAACGGGTGGAGGATTTTCTTGCCCTTTTTACACGGAAACAGGACTGGCCGCTGCGTTCTTCCTCTCCGTCTTCCCATGCCCGTCTTGGAGTGGGGGAGGCTGAGGCCAAACGTATAATACTTAAGGCGGGCGCAGGACTTCCCCTGCTGGATCTTCTGGCCGGCGGCACGGATGCTACGGGCCGGGAGATCTACCTTCGCAGGGCAGGGGAAGATGCGGTCCGTTCCGGGGAAGACGGTTTCAGTTCCTATCTTTCAGGTTCCTTGACTTCATGGTACAACCTGCGTCTCTTTCCTGCCGCGGAAAAGGGAGGCCCCCGTCCCGCGGATGTGCAGCGCGTAACGCTGGAGTTTCCCCCCGTTTCAGTGGATGAAGATGAAGGCGGCGCCGTACAAGCGGCTCCCCCGGTTCTCCATTTTACGCGGGAGGGAAACAACTGGAACATGAGTGGTACTGATACTGCGATTGAACGGACAAAGGTGGAATCCTGGCTGCAGGGTATCCTTAACACGGAAGGGGAAAATTTTGCCCCGGAGCATACCGGGCCTTACGATTCAGGCCGCCTCTCTCTGGAACTGGGAAACGGCAGTGTTCTTGTCATTGCTTTTTCTCCCCAGGATGCCTCAGGCAAACGGAATGTTACGGTAAGCGGCTCAAATGAGGTTTATACACTTGCAGACTGGGCTGTGAGCCGGATATTCAGGGAAGCTGCTTACTTTGAGACGCAATAAAGTTGCGGTATTTTTCAGGGTCGCTCTTGAAAGCTACGATGTGGGTAACAGGATCGTCCATTGCCCGCCGCATGGCTTCCCGGGCTTCAAAGATCAGCCTTTCGGCATCAATGAGCCTGCCTGCACGGGATGAAATGCCTATGCAGAGATCGTTGTTTGACCGGAAGGCGCCGGCAAAACGGGTAAGTATGCGATTATGGAATTCTTCAGACTTTACAAAACCCTGATCCAGATCGATGTTCGGATAGATGATCGAGATGCCCCATTCCCCAAGTTCAAAGATCAGATCCCGTAAATTATAGAATTCCACGGCTACCCCGGCAAACTGCCTGAAGAAATCTTCATCCAGGGAATTGTCATTCCGGAATTCCATCATGATGTACACCAGATCCTGTTCAAAGGAGGCGCAGCGGTGCAGTTCTGCGGCAAGCCGATCCCTTGTGTATTCCTCCCAGCCTATGCCCCGGGCTGAGTAAAGCCCCTGCGGCGTTTTTTCTTCGTAGTCTTCCTTAAAGGATTCTTCGGCAGCCTGATCCGCCGGCTCTTCTTCCGTTTCTTCAGGCGGCGGAGTCTTTACTCCGGCCTTTCCGGTTCCGCCCCTTGTCTCCGTGCCTACCAGGGATTCAAAGTCTATAAGGCCGTCTGTTTCCGCGTCACCATCCCTTCGGGACGGTGAGCCTTCCCGCAGGGACGGTGCGCCTTCCTGCCGGGGTTGAGATGTATCCACTTTATTCTCTCCCCGAACGGCAGGAACCGCAGAGGCCCCCGAAAGGGAACTAAAGAGCAGGGTAAGGAAGGCCAGCACAAGACCGCCCAGTACCGCCAGAAGAGTCTGCTTCATGGAGGAAAGGAGAAAGTCATAATCGATGAGGCCAAAGAGCGCCTGAATATTTACATTCCGCTGGCCTTCGATCCGCAGGGGCCGCAGATCGCTTGTTTTCAGGATAAAACTGCTTTTGAAGCGCGGCGAATCATTCACCCAGTTTATTACCGTTCCCTGGCGGCGCTCGAAGGCATATTCTCCATTTGGACCGGAAATGATGAGAGCTTCCATGGTTTTTGAGCTGAGCACGGCGTCTTCGATGGTTTGAATGAAAGGCTCATCCATAAAACCCAGCACCCCGGCGGAGGAAGCCAGATCCTCAAGATCTCTCAATTCAATTTCCATCAGATTCCGGCGATCCTGAAAACTGCCGGCGATACGAATAGCGCCGTATACAAGAGCGGCAGAGTATATGGTGATACACAGAACCGCCATAAAGGTAGTGATCAGATTTTTGGGGGTATTGATTTGCCTCATAAGAGGATTATATACGGTTTTTTTTATCTATGCTAGAATAACATAATGGATATTCGAAGATCCTGTCTGCCTTCAGGCTGGTATCCCCGGGACGGAGAGGCGGTTTCCCGTTTTCTCTCTCCCTTTGCTTTCCCCTCAAACGGAAAAGCCCTTGCCGCAGTTGCCCCCCACGCGGGCTGGTACTATTCGGGGAGATTTGCCGCTCAGGCAGTCGCCGCGCTGGAACGGGACGCCTCCACGGTAGTCGTTGCCGGAGGCCATCTCCCTGCCGGCATGTCCCCGCTCTTTGCCCTGGAGGATCAGATTGCCAGCCCCCTGGGAAATATCCCCATAGACGCCGAATTGCGGGATGCATTATATCAGGAATTGAAGGGCCGGGAAGACCGTTACCAGGACAATACCGTAGAAGTGCTCCTTCCCATGGTACGCTATTTTTTCCCGGAGGCCTGCCTCCTCTGGATACGGCTCCCCGCAGAAATTTCATCCTTTGAGACGGGAAAAACCATCGCCCGGACAGCCCGTTCACTTGAACGCAAAGCCGTGCTTTTGGGCTCCACGGATCTTACCCACTATGGCCCAAATTACAGCTTTTCTCCCCGCGGTTACGGTAGAAAGGCCCTGGAATGGATGGAAAAGGAAAACGACAGAGCCTTCATCGACGCGGTTCTTGCCGGAAACCCCGAAGAGACACTCCGCCGGGCGGAAGAAGACCGATCCGCCTGTTCAGCCGGCGCAGTTCTCGGCGCCATGGGTTTTGCTGCCCTTTGCAGCGGCTCAAAGAGCCCCAGGGCGGAACTCCTCGCCTACGGCACAAGCGCAGCCATGTCCGCGGATGAAATTCCCGATTCTTTTGTCGGTTACGGGGCATTTTGTTTCATGTAAAGCAGGAGTTTAAGCACCATGTCGGGTATCCGGGTTAAAGCGTCCCGTGGGCGGAGAATGATCGCTTTACGATAAAATTCCGTAGGAATTTTGTACAAAAGCTAGTACTCCAAAAAGTCTAAAAATGCTTATATAGCAGATAGTTTCCTCCGATATTAAAGACAGGAGGGAACTATGCTTAAACCAAATATCAAATACCGGGTAACCTTGACTGAGGAAGAACGAGAATCATTAAAGAAACTGATCCAAAAGGGGCATACTGCCGGATACCGGATACGCCATGCCCGCATACTCCTTGCCCTGGACGAGATACCAGCCAATGAATCCTGGACCGATGAAAAGATCGCGGCAGCCTATGGGTCAAATATACGGTCCATAGGGAACATCCGGAAACGGTTTGTGGAAGAAGGCTTCGAGACCGCACTGGAACGAAAAAAACGGCTGACGCCTCCGGTGATAAAGATAGACGGGGAAGCGGAAGCGAAGATCATTGCCTTGGCCTGTAGCGAAGCTCCCGCGGGGAGGGTTCGCTGGACATTTCAATTATTAGCCGACAAGGTGGTTGAGGTGGGGATACTGGACAGTATCTCCGATACCGCTCTCCGAAATCTGTTAAAAAAAACGAAATTAAACCCTGGCAACAGAAAGAATGGTGTATTCCTACCGCGTCTCCAGAGTTCGTTGAGCGGATGGAAGATGTCTTAGAGACGTATACACTCCCGTTTAATCCGGCACGTCCGGTGGTATGCCTGGATGAAACCAATCGGCAACTCATCGGGGAAATCAAGAAACCCCTGCCCGTCAAACCAGGACACCCGGCTATCCATGATTACGAATATGTTCGCAACGGGGTGGCCGACCTTTTTATGATGTTCGAACCTCTGTCGGGACGAAGGGAAGTGAAGGTAACCGAGAGCCGTACCCGTCAGGACTTTGCCGCATGTCTGAAGGAGCTTGCCTGTACTCATTATCCAGACGCTGAAAAGATCGTACTGGTTGAATACCCATACCCTGGCTTCGTTATATGCCGCCTTCCAGCCGCAGGATGCGCTGAACCTGGCAGAACGGTTTGAGATACATTATACACCCAAACACGGTTCGTGGTTACACATGGCGGAACTGGAAATCGGGATACTAAGCCGCCAATGTCTTAATCGGAGGATAGAGAATCGTGAAGT
>JAIRNJ010000117.1 GCA_031258115.1 Treponema sp.
AAACCTCTCGTGTGGATGGCCCGCCAGCACTTTCATGTAACCCAATTGCGTGTACGCAGAACCAGTCGAGGAGTCGATCCATTCGTCGAGCAGCCCCGACGTAATGCCCAGCACATGGAACATTTCATGCAATAGGACCTCGAAAAATGTGCGGTCGCCCGTCGAAGCAACTGACTGCGCCGAACTCGGGATGCGGCCGACGTTCACGACGACATAGCCTTGAATCGGACGACTATCCGCTGCATTAAGCTGTAGCGGGGACGCCATGGCAAGTATCTCCGCCAACGAGGGGAACGAACGCGGATAACATGTGATGTAGAGGTCGGTGTTCCCGTCGCTTTGTGACCGAGTGACTGGAAAACCGGAGTGTGAAATGAGGGTGAACCGGCGGCCGATCGGGACGACTTTCAGCAGCCTTCTCAGGAATGCATCGACGTTGGCGATCGTTTCCTTCAGGGCAGCGTTTCGCTCGGCAGTCAATACGTCGTCGTCCGCGCACTCGAAACTGAAACTGGACGTCCCGTAGGCCCAGGCGACTGTTGAACCGGCGGAGGTGCAGGTTGTTGAGCTGTCCGGGCTGTCGAAGGTGTTCTCCGGTGCCTATGATGTGGTATACCACGGGATACTCAAAAAATTTCAATTTGAACCCAAGGCTTATGTGGATTATTATCCTTTTAACAAGGACGACAGGGATTATGATCTCAAGGTAAAACAGTACGAATACCGGAAGAGCCGGACTGTCAACCTGTATAACGCATGGTCCATCGGCCCGCAGGATGAAGCGGAGATCCGGCGGCTTCTGGAGGCTATCGGCCTTAACGTGCAGATCTTTCTGGAGTTCAAGGAACCGGACGAGTGGCGCAGGATAACCGAGGCGGCGCTGAATGTCTGTTTCTGTCATGTGCACGATCTCTATTTTATCGAATTCCTGAAAGAAAAATTCGGCATGCCCTATATCACCCCAAATATTCCCATCGGCTCCAGCGCCACAAGGAATTTTATCATGGAGATAGCCGGATTCTTCGGTCTGGAACAGGAGGCGGAGAGGATTGTTTCCAGTGAAGAGGAAAAACTCAGGGCGGCTCTTGCGCCAATCCGGGAACGGGTAAAGGGAAAGAAGGTACTTATCTCGGGGGGCTACCTCAGAATAGGCGCTACAGGGCTTTTGGCCAATGAGATTGGCATGGAGGTTGCAGGGTTCAGACATTTCAACTTTGATTCCTTTGGGAACAAACTTTTTGAAGAGATAGCCGATACCATCGGGGATATTCCCAACAGCATATCCAACCAGCCTGCGGAACTGGTGAATCAGGTTAAAAAGCTGAAGCCGGATATCGCCATATCCCATCCCGGAGTCGGGGTATGGATTAACAAGCTTGGTATTCCGTCAATTACCCTGTTTGCCCAGCGTTTTGCGTTTTTTGGATACCGGGGCGCCTACGATCTGGCCCGCCGGATCGACAGAACCTTGCTGAATACCAATTACTCCAGAAATTTAAGCCGGAATACCGCCCTGCCCTATAAGGAGGAGTGGTACGCCAGGAGCCCGTATCACTATATCGTGGACAGGGGGACTTGACGGTTTTTGTTTTCATGTTCCTTTATTATACCGATAATAAAGGCAATGAATAAACGTATTGTTTCATGCGTCCTTGCGGCCCTGGGCGGCGCCCTGCTTTGGGCCCAGACGCCGGATAACGGACTCTCCATAGGGCCTGAGGATCTCAGGATAGAACAGCGGGTGGATGGGGGATTTCACCTCTTTATCCGCAAGAAGCCGGGGATCAATTCGGTTCTCCTCGTGGAATCCACCAGGGATCCTTCCATGGTTTCAGACAACTATGCCTACCGGACTTCCGAATGGAACGGGATAAACGGGGATGAGATACGGCTTATTGACGGCCTTCCAATCTCCCGGAACAGCGGTATCTGGTCTATCATCGACTCCAGCCCGGAAAATCATGCGGAACTGGGGCAGGCTTTTCATCTCTACATTCCGTATATTCTCTATTACGGCTACGAGGGCGGCCGTCACGGGGAAGTGTATGTCGTGGACGGCGCATACTTCAATATCCGGGCCTTTGCCCTGCCTTACGGGGATTACCGGGGACCTTTCCGGGATAATCCCTACGTACTGAGGGTAGGGCAGGAACCGCTGGAAGGCCCGCCCGAGGGCAACTATATGGCGGATACGGTAAAGGCTTACGAAGAGATAGCAAAAAGCGGCCAGGGGGATCTAATCTATTCCACAGGCCCGGAGGATCTCGTTGACAAGATCAAGACCGTACTGGAAAAGGCCCGGGGGAAAAACGTAGACATCGTACTCTGCCTCGATACCACAGGCAGTATGAAAAACGACATCGATGCGGTACGGAGCATGCTCATCCCCATGATGGAAAGTATCATCTCCGGATTTAAGTCTTTCAGGATCGGTATGGTGCTTTACAAGGATTACTACGAAGAATACCTGACCCGCAGCGTGCCCTTTACCGGCGACTTTGGCGCATTCCAGCAACAGCTCAACCGTATCCGGGTGGGAGGCGGCCGGGACATCCCCGAGGCGATCTACGAAGCCCTCTACGAAGGAACGAGAAAATTCCAGTGGGAGGCTGAGGAACGGATCATGATTCTCATAGGAGACGCCCCTCCCCATCCCCGGCAGAGGGGACAGGTTTCAAAGGAAATGGTGGACAAGGCGGTACAGGAAAAGGGAGTAAAGGTGAACGCCATTATCCTGCCGCAGTAAACGTGCCTGCGGCAAAACGCCGGCCTGAATCAGCCGGATTTCTTTTTCAGCCAGCTAAAGTCGATAAGTTTGGCGTTTTGTTTTTCATCAATATGCTTAAGCACGATGTTGGCCAGGATACGGTATTCCGGGGGCAGGGTTTCGGCGTCTTCCTCCTCGTAACGTTCCAGGAGGGCTTCAAGTTCATTCCGGGCCAGGTCATAGTTTTTCTCTTTGTAGTGGATAAAGGCGATCTCGTATTCCGCCGTACACACCAGGGTGGAATCGGTTCTGTTCCGTTCCAAAAGCGCCTGATAAAAGAGGAGGGAAAGGCCGTACCGGTTCTTGTCCGAGGCTTCCTGTCCCCGCTGAATCAGTTCCATGGCGGTCAAATCATCGGGAATTTCTTCAGGCATGCCGGCGCAGGAAAACAGAAGCGCGCTCAATAGGATAAAAAGGATATAATATTTCATATACGTTCAGTATATCATACCGGCTTCCATGATGCAACGATACAACGCTTCATTCTTCCGGCGCCGGGAAAATTTCGTCTTTGCCGGGCAGAATGCTGCGCAGTTCCCTGATGAATTCTTTGGCGTCTCCCATATCTTCATACGCATCGCATTCATCCAGATAACGGCGGAAAATGGTGAAATACTTGTAATATTTCTCTTTCCCCAGCTTCTTCTTCCACTTGCCCGCGGCGCAGCGTACCCGCAGAACATAGCTTTGCCCGTTTTCCTGCCAGAATGGAACCAGTTTGCAGTGGATACAGTTGGCGCAGTAAATTTTTCCGCTATAAAACTCCTCGTTATTTTCAAATGTTTCCAGCATTTCATCCATTTATATACCGCCCCGTTGACGAAAATTCATAATTATGAAAAAATAACGGTTATGCTGATTAATTATTCGTATGTTGCTTCCCGCCTCCGTTAGATCTATTCTCAAATCAATTTATACGGTAATTTGAGATACCGTTTTTTTCTTGTTCATTTTTTAGTTGTGTGAGGTTATTCCATGATTGCTGGTATTATCGGAGCAACAGGTTATGCCGGAGCCGAACTGGCAAGATTGCTGGCAGGGCATCCAAAACTGGAAAAACTCCTGCTCTCTTCGGTGAGGACTGAGGGGGACAGGATAGAAAATGTATATCCCAATTTTTTGGGCCGGATCTCCGCGGCTCTCCTGAAACCCGAAGAGGTAGTAAATGAAGCCGATCTGGTTTTTGCAGCCCTGCCCAGCGGGGTAGGGGAAGATTTTGCAAAAGCCGCCGTTGAGCGGAAGATTCCCTTTATCGATCTTTCCGCGGATTTTCGTTTTGATGATGATGAAGAAACCTTCAGGGCCTGGTACGGGAAGGCTTATGTCCACCCCGAACTGCGGAAGTTTTCTGTCTACGGCCTCCCCGAACTTAACCGGAAGCGGATCAGGGAACTGGCCGCATCGGGCCCCCTTATCATCGGGAATCCGGGCTGTTATCCCACGGGAGCCTCTCTGGGCCTTTTCCCCGCACTGGCAAAGGGGCTTGCCGTTTCCGGCGCGGGGCCTGTCATTGTCGATTCGGCTTCCGGCATAACCGGAGGCGGCCGGGAACCGCAGCGTTCCTATCACTTCCCCGAGTGCAGCGATTCGGTTTCCCCCTACAAGGCGGGCGTCCACCGTCATACTCCCGAGATTAGCCGGAACATGGAAATGATGGCGGGAGGGGCCCCTTCCCCTCTTGAAACGAAGCCCCATGCGCCTTTCCTGGTTTTTACCCCTCATCTGGTTCCCATGAACAGGGGCATTTTGAGCACCATCTACATTCCCCTGAAAAAGGATTCAGGAATTCATGAAGGAAGACCCCGGCCTCCCGCGGCCGGGACAGAGGCCCTGGCCGGCGAGATCCGGCAGTTGTATCTTGATTTTTACCGGGATGAACCGTTTGTACGGATTCTTCCCGCGGGACTTTACGCCGCCACAAACCGCGTCAGACAGAGTAACTACTGTGATATTTCGGTGCATCTGGATCACAGCGGCTCCATGCTGATCGTTGTGAGCGCCATCGACAATATGGTTAAGGGCGCCGCGGGCCAGGCGCTGCAGAACATGAATATTGTCATGGGCTTTGAAGAGAATTCGGGCCTTGCGGCGATACCGGCCCTGTTTTGAGTGAAGGTGAAAAAATGACGCTACGCGAAGAGAGGGCTGCGGCGCTAAAAGGGAAAACCATCGTGGTGAAGTACGGCGGAAACGCCATGATCCATGAGGATCTCAAGGCCGCGGTTATAGAAGATGTGGTATGCATTGCCGGCATGGGTATTCATGCCGTTCTGGTTCACGGCGGCGGGCCCGAAATAGAATCCATGCTGAAAAAAACCGGGAAAGAGAGCCGCTTTGTAAACGGGCTCCGCTATACCGATGAAGAAACAATGGAAATTGTACAAATGGTGCTCTGCGGAAAGGTTAACAAGGATATTGTTGCCCTTATCCAGCGGGCGGGAGGAAGGGCTCTTGGGATTTGCGGTCTTGACCGTGCGCTGCTCAGGGCCCGCCGCATCCGTAGTGAGGATCTGGGCCTTGTGGGAGAGCTGGAAAAGGCAGACGGCGGCGTAATTCGCGGAATTCTCGATTCCGGCAGTATTCCTGTGCTCTCCCCGGTGGCTTACGGTACGGGAGATGATGAAGGCCATGCCCTCAATGTCAATGCCGATACCGCCGCCGCCTTTATCGCCGCGGCCACGGGCGCGGAGGAACTGGTGCTTATGACCGATGTGCAGGGCATACTCCGGAATGTCCGGGATCAGGATTCCCTTATTAAAACCGTAAAGGCCGGGGAACTTGAAGGCTTGAAAAAACAGGGCATTGTGAGCAAGGGGATGATTCCCAAAACCGATTGCTGCAGGCTTGCCCTGGAGGCCGGAGTAAAGAAAGCCCGCATCATAGACGGCAGGGTAAAACATTCGCTGTTGACCGCCCTGTTCACGGATGAATCAATCGGAACGGAGATTGAAAATTAAGGCTGTTCCGATTGCATAAACGGCGATGCCGCCGCTTTTTAATTAAGGAGGATTATATGAGCGCTTTTATGAATACCTACCACAGGCTGCCGGTAAGCTTTGCACGGGGTGAAGGCTCCTGGCTTTTTGATGTTGAGGGGAAGAAGTATCTGGATTTTGGCTCCGGGATAGCGGTGAACTGCCTTGGGCATAACTATCCGCCCCTGGTAAAGGCTGTTTCCGCGCAGGCGGCAAAACTGATCCACACCTGCAACTACTACCTGAGCGATGTCTCCCTTGCCTTTGCGGAAAAACTCGTTGCCGCCTGCGCCAAAGGCGGCATGAAGAATGTGTTTCTGGCCAATTCCGGGGCGGAAGCCAACGAAGGCGCCTGCAAGATTGCCCGGAAGTATTCCCTCAAAAAATACGGCGAAGGCCGGCACCGGATTGTCACCCTCAAGGGGAGCTTTCACGGCAGAACCATTACCACCCTTGCGGCAACCGGGCAGGACAGGTTTCATCAGTACTTTGGCCCCTTTACGGAAGGCTTTGTCTACATTCCCGGCGGCGACATTGAGGCCCTCGACAGGGCTCTCGACAGGAACTCTGTTGCGGGGCTGCTTATCGAAGCGGTGCAGGGGGAAAGCGGCATTGTTCCCCAGACCAGGGAATATGTTGAAAAAGCCGCCGCGCTCTGCGCCGAAAGGGATATACTGCTCATGTTCGATGAGGTACAGTGCGGCACGGGCAGAACCGGCAGTTTCCTTGCCTATGAACAGTACGGGGTCTCAGGCGATGTAACTACCCTCGCCAAAGGTATTGCCGGGGGACTGCCCGCAGGAGCGGTGCTGGCCGGAGAGAAGGCTCAGGATGTGCTGGGTACGGGGGATCACGGTTCCACCTTTGGGGGGAATCCCCTTGCCGCCGCGGCAGGATGCGTGGTGCTCGATACGGTGAATGATCCGGCTTTTCTTGCGGAGATCACGCGGAAGGGAAACAAGTTCATGGATACCGTCAGGGGCTGGAAGCATCCTGCGGTTAAAGAAGTGCGGGGCATGGGGCTCATGATCGCATGCGATATTGAAGGCGAAGCCTGGCCGGTTCTGGAAGCGGGAATTGCCGCCGCGGGAAACGGGAAACCGGGCCTGCTCCTTCTCGGCGCCGGGTCCAATACCCTCCGGTTTCTTCCGCCCTACACGATCAGCGATGCCGAGATCGAAGAGGGGCTTGAGATTCTTAAATCTCTTTTGACGCAGTGCTGAATAAATTTATAAGGAAAGGAGAGAAGACATGAAGAAGATTGTATTGGCTTATTCGGGAGGGCTCGACACCACGGTGATCATCCCCTGGCTCAAGGAAAACTATGAGGGCGATATTGTCGCGGTCTGTGTTGATGTGGGTCAGAAGGCGGACTGGGAAAATATCAGGCAGAGGGCCCTGGATACAGGAGCCGCCGCCTGTTATGTGGCCGATGTAAGAAAGGAGTATGTGGAAAACTATGTGTGGCCCGCGCTCAAGGCCGGCGCCGTCTACGAAGACAAGTACCTTCTGGGAACCTCCACCGCAAGGCCGCTCATCGCAAAGGTGCTGGTGGACTATGCCCGCAGGGAAAAAGCCTATGCCATAGCCCACGGCGCCACCGGCAAGGGAAACGATCAGGTGCGCTTTGACCTGGGGATCATGGCCTTTGCGCCGGATTTGGAAATCATCGCGCCCTGGCGCAGTTGGGATATAAAAAGCCGGGAAGAGGAAATTGAGTACCTGCAAAAGCGGCGCATAGCCGTGCCCATGAAGAAGAAACGGTCTTACAGCAGGGACGATAATCTCTGGCACATAAGCCACGAGGGCCTTGAGCTTGAAGATCCTTCAATCGAACCGGATCTGGCCAACATACTCCAGATGTCGGTCCCCCCCGAAAAGGCCCCCAACAAGGCGGAGTATGTGGAGATCGAATTTGAAAAAGGCATTCCTGTCGCGCTGAACGGCGTCAGGATGGACGGCGTAAGCCTGATACTGGGCCTCAACAAAATAGGCGGCGCTCACGGCGCCGGCATTGTAGACATCGTGGAAAACCGGGTGGTGGGTATGAAGAGCCGCGGGGTCTACGAAACCCCCGGAGGCAGCATCCTCTACTATGCGCATCAGGAACTGGAGCACATCTGCCTTGACCGGCAGAGCTATGCCTTCAAGCAGCTTGTAGCCCAGAAGATGGGAGAAATAATTTACGGCGGTCTCTGGTTCAGCCCGATCCGGGAAGCCCTCTCCGCCTTCGTTGAGGAAACCCAGAAAACCGTGAGCGGGAAGGTAAGGGTAAAACTCTACAAGGGCTCAATCAGTTCCGCGGGCGCGGAGAGTCCGTATTCTCTCTACAACCCCAGCATCGCAAGCTTTACCACCGGCGAACTCTACGACCATGCCGATGCCCGCGGCTTTATCAGACTCTATGGGCTGCCTACCCTGGTACGCTCTCTCATGGCAGGAAAGAAATCCGCCGGGTCAAAGGCCGCATCAAAGACTTCCGGGGCCGACGGGAAGAAAAAACGCGGCCGGCCGGGAAAGAACAATAACGGGAAAAAATAAAACCAGAATGGAAACGGACAAAACATTGAGTGAATCTTCGCTTTCCGCTGCGCCCCCGCCGGGTAAAACCGGGGAATCCTCCCTGCTCTGGGCGGGACGTTTGGCTGAAAAGCCTGAAGCGGAAGCCTTTGCGTTTCAGGCCTCGATACACATAGACCGGCGGCTTGTTTTTGAAGACATTGAGGGGAGCAGGAGCCATGTAATGATGCTTGGGAAGCAGGGGATCATCCCTGCCGAAACCGCCGGGCTTCTGGACGGGGAACTGGCCCGCATTGCGGAGGAACTGGCCGCCGGGAAACTTGATATAGACGGGGAAGCCGAGGACATTCATTCTTTTATCGAAGCCCTGCTTACACGGCGCCTGGGGGATGCCGGCCGCATGGTTCACGCCGGGAGGAGCCGGAACGATCAGGTGGCCCTGGACTTCCGCCTGTACCTAAAACGGGCCCTTGCCTCGATCCGGGATGAAATTGCGGAAACGCTGCGGGTTCTGCTGGATCTGGCGGAAGCCCATACGGAAACGGTGATGCCCGGCTACACCCACCTGCAGCGGGCCCAGCCTGTAACTCTGGGGCACTGGATCTGCGCCTGGGCTTCCGGTCTTGAACGGGATTCTTCCCGCCTTGCCGATGCCCTGAAACGGCTGGATGAGTGCCCTCTGGGTTCGGGCGCCCTGGCCGGCTCGGCCCTCCCCCTGGACAGGGAGGAGACGGCCCGCTCCCTTGGCTTTGCCCGGCCCACGCTCAACTCCATGGACAGCGTGGCGGACAGGGATTTTGCCCTGGAGCTGGCCGCGGACTTTGCAATCATCGCCACTCATCTTTCCCGTTTCTGCGAGGATATTGTTATCTGGGCCAGCGAGGAATTCGGCTTTATCGATCTCGCGGAAAGCTGGAGCACGGGTTCTTCGATCATGCCCCAGAAGAAGAATCCCGATTTTGCCGAATTGATCCGCGGCAAACAGGCCAGAACCGCCGGTAACCTTATGACCCTGCTCAGCCTGCTCAAGGGCCTCCCCTATGCCTATGACAAGGATCTGCAGGAGGACAAGGAAGCCCTTTTCGACAGCCTGGACACGGTAAAAAGCTGCCTGCGCATGTTCCGGGGGATGATGGGGAGCGCCCGCTTCGATGCCGGAAGAATGGCAGCCGCCTGCAGCGGCGGTTTCCTTGAGGCCACCGACGCCGCCGAGTACCTGGTACGCAAAGGCATGCCTTTCCGCAAGGCCCACGAAACCGCCGCCCTTATCGTGAGGGACTGCATAGACTCAGGACAGAAACGTATCGGAGACCGGAGCCTTGAACAGCTTAAAGGCCGTTCCGCTCTCTTTGAGAATGATATCTACAGGGCGCTGGAGCCCATAAACTGCGTCAGGGCCCGCAGCCTCCCCGGAGGCCCCGCCCCCGCGGAAGTCCGGCGCCAGATTGGCATTCTCCGCGGCCGCATGTAGCGTCCTGACACGGTTATAACAGTGGATACATAAAGAATTCACCGCGAAGTCGAAAAAGTCGAATAAGGAAGGAAGAAGAGGAATTTTCGGAGTAAAACTTCTTCGACTTCTTCTCTCGTATTGACCGCGTGAGCGGTCTCCCTCTGGTGGTTAAAAATTCTTCAAATTCCGGTAATTTCGCAACGATTGGAAAGTAAACGCCGATGCCCTTCCCTTCCCCGCTTCCAGTATAACCCTCGCCGCACCGCTTTCCAAGTCGTTCGTCAGGGATTTTAGCCATAAATTCTCATCCGCCGGCAGCCGCTTCGTCTCAATTATCTGAATCGACAGGTAATCCCCCCTCACCCGGTAGATGTCCATACCGGGTTCAGGGTATAACAAAACCGGAATGG